>CAZPUV010000186.1:0-5619 GCA_964589805.1 uncultured bacterium
CTGCGACTGGAACACTTCTCCCACCCTCGAATTCGCCTCGGGCCGGATCTCACCGCCGTACGACACCTCCAGCATCCGACGACAGTATTCCATCACGGTGAACGGCCCGTCCAGATATAACGGCACCCAGTCCAGCGTCAGATAGCGCGCCGCCTCGATACGGCGCTCCATCGCGATCCGGTCCTTCTCCGATCGCGCATGAACGATGTGGACTCGTTGCGAAAGCCGCCCGCGGAAGAAATGGTCCTTCGAGTCCGACGAGAGCCCGTGCGCGAGGTCACCCTCGGTGACGACGAAGCACTTCGCCCCCGAACGCAGACCACCCGGATCGTTGAGGTAGATGATATTGGGAGGCAGCACCCGGTTCAGCGCGGCCATGATCCCGCTGTGACGGGATGTCGGCAGTCGGGAGCCGATCGACTCGTAGAAGCGAAGATAATTCTCGACCACGATGAAGAGGTCCGCGGCGCTCCCCTCGCCGGGGGAGGTGCCGAGCAGCCGGGAGCCGAAGAACACCACCGCCACGAGGCTTCGCCCGCACGCATCCTGCAGCAGGTCCACGACGTCCCGGACCTCGGGGGGTATCTGATCGGGAGCCGCGGCGTTCGCGCGCGGAAACGGACGCAGCACGGAGCGAGTCGTGCCCGATGGCCGCTCCGGTCCCGTCACGACGACATCACCGACCCGGTCGCTGTCGTACGGTCCCCGGAATTGGCATCATCTGCACGCCGCATGTCGGCCAGCTTATCACACATCATCGTTTCCAACCGGTCGATGAACTCGTCGTGGTTCTCCCGGCCACATCCGTCGTATTCCAACGGACCAATCGCCCCCGCGCGACACCGCACGCGTGAGATGTTCCGTATGAAGTCGGGAACGCGCGCACTGTTCCACAGCCCGTCGACGACGAGTACGTAGATGGTCCACGGCCGCGCGGACAGGAACGCCTCCAGGCCGGCCCGTTTCCACGGCCGGATCTCACCGTCGCGCGTGCGGTGTCCCTCGGGGTAGATCACCACCGGGTGATCCGCTGCACGCGCGAGCGCCCCGAGCCGATCCAGCTCCGCACGGCCGGTCCGTCCAGGGTAGACCGGGATGTGGTTGTATATCCGCATCATGTGGGAAATGAGGGGAATCCCCCGCCAGTAACGGTGGTGCGCCACCATCTGCGGGTACCCGTCGGGCACACACGCGAAACTCACCGGGATGTCCACGATGGACTGGTGGTTGGACACGATCAGGATGCCCCCTTCGCAGGGCACGCGCAGGCCGATCTCGAACCGGGCGCCCGCCGTCCGCAGGAGCAGGAAGATCACCCTCACGTGCATTCGCACCCAGAAGCGGAGCAGCGGCTCCCGTTTCCGGGCCGATAGAGCGGCCGTCGGTGTGACCGTGAGCCACATCAGTACCTCCCCGGCCACGAACACGACGCCGAGGAACAGAAACACCGTGCCGCCAATCAATTGCCGAAACAAGATCATGTATTTCGGGAAACTCCTTGCGAACAATTCCCTTGCGCCCCGTGAGGCCCCTAAATGCCTTGACGCCCCCGGGTCGATACGGCAGAGTATCTTACCACGCTTGGAGGAGGAGACAATCGGTATGAGATCACGATCGATGCGAGACGGCGCACCGGAAACACCCGGGTCGACCGAGCCGGACGCCGGACGTCCCGCCGGTCCGGCGGACGCGTCCCCGGCACCGGAAGCGCCCGCCCCGTCGTCGGCGAACGACCTCGACTACAGCAACTTCTTCTGGGGTTCGGGCAAGGACCCGTTCGACATCCTGGGTCCGTTCGACGACTGGTTCGACGAGGCCCGCCCCGCGGGCTACTACCTGTTCGGCCAGCCGATGAGCAGTGCCCCGCGCTCCCGGATCGACGTCGTCGAACAGCTGCACCGGGAGCGGCTCGAAGGCCTGATCAACCTGGCCTCGTACAACTACCTCGGTCTTTCCTACCGGCCCGAAGTCATCGAAGCGGCGGCCGCGGCCATTCACACGTACGGGACCGGTTCATCGGGTTCACCGATTCTCTCGGGCACCACCGAGCTGCACGAGGCACTCGGCCGCCGCGTGGCGGCGTTCAAGGCCAAGGAGGAGTGCCTCCTGTTCCCGTCCGGGTACAGCGCCAATCTCGGCGTCATAGCCGGACTCATGCGCGCGGGTGACCTGGTGGTCACCGATCAGTACGCGCACGCCAGCATCGTCGACGGGATCATTCTTTCCAAGGCGCAGGTGCGTTACTTCCGTCACAACAACGCCGCGGATCTCGATCGCAAACTCAAGGACTTCAGCGGCCGGAAACTCGTCATCGTCGAGGGTGTGTATTCCATGGACGGCGATCTGGCCAATCTGCCGGAGATCGTCGAAGTCGCGCGACGCCACGGGGCGCGCATCATGATCGACGAAGCGCATTCAGCGTTCCTGTTCGGCAAGAACGGCCGGGGTATCGGAGAGCACTTCGGGCTCGACGACCAGATCGACATCCATCTGGGAACGTTCTCCAAGAGCCTGGGTGGCCAGGGTGGCTATGTCGCCGGTTCGAGGAAGCTCATCCGCTATCTCAAGGGTTTCGGACGCTCGCACGTCTTCTCGTGCGCGCTGGCACCCGGCGTCGTCGGCGGTCTCCTCAAGGCGTGCGAGATAGCGGAAAACGAACCCGAACTCCGTGACCGCCTCTGGGAGAACACCGCGCTCCTCCAGCAACACCTGCGGGACCGCGGTGTGGACATCGGGGAATCCGAGTCACAGGTGATTCCCATCATGATCCGCGACGATGATCGCATCTTCAAGGTCGCGGAAGACATGATCCATAACGGAGTCTACCTGAATCCGGTGCGGTACCCCGCCGTCGGGAAACACCGGTCCCGGCTGCGCATCTCGGTCACGGCAGCGCACGCGCACGACGAGCTCCGCGAGGCCGCGGACATCATCGCGCGCGTCCTCGACCACCACGGGTTCCTATGCCCCTGACGCAGTATCACTTCAATCACGCCGTCAGCGCATTCTTCGAGATGTCGCGCGATGCCGCCAAGCGCGCGCTTCCGGCGCATCTCGAACCGATGGAAGTCAAACACAGCATCGGTGTCTTTGCCGTGACGGCATTCGACTTCACGAGGAGCGAGGTCGGCACATACGAGGAACTCGTCCTCGCCGTGATCACGCCCCCCGTCATCGGGGCGGGCGGCGAGTTTCCCCGCTCGGCCTTCTATCCCTTCGTCGTTGGCACCAGCACCGAGGCTTCACGCCTGCACGCCATCGAGCGCTGGCACCTTCCCCACTACATGTCTGACATTCGCGTGGAGTTCGAAGAAAGCGAAGGTGCGATGAAAGTGCACGCGCACGAGAAGGGCCGCGCCATCCTCGATCTAACGGTGAGCGCACACAAGTGGACCCGGGTCAATCATCTCTACCAGGCTTTCACCGTGGACTCGCCCCGCCGTTTCAAAGCCGATATCCACATGGAGGGCGGCTTCACAGAGCACGAGGAGGAATCCGGCGAACTCGTCCTGCACCCGCATCCCATGTGCGAGGCGGTGCTCAACGCCGATGTCGCTTCGTATCCGTTTCGCGAGCTCTGGATGAAGGACGGCGTCCAGACGTTCGAAGAACTCCAGACGATCTAGCGTCGCCGGCGCGCGCGCCGTTTTGCATGTCCCCGAGCGGATCATTCCTCGTTCTCGTCAACCCGGCCGCGGGACGCGGCCGCAGGAACAAACGTCTTCGCGAGTATCTGGCGCTCCTGCGGCGCCTTCTGGGCGCCTTTGAGCCGGCCGTCACCGCGCGCGCCGGGGATGAACTCGCGATCGTCGACCGAGCCCTCGCCGAAGGCGTCGACCGCGTGATCGCGATAGGAGGCGACGGCACGTGGGGTGCGGCCGCGGATCGAATCGTCGCGAGCGGCCGTCTTGACGTCGCGCTCGGTCTGTTGCCAGCAGGGACGGGAAACGACTTCGGCAAGTCTCTCGGTATCCGCCACGAGAGCGCGGAGGCGGTGGCGCGCGCGATCGCCGATCGGAACACCACGATCGTCGACGTCGGCCGCGCGGGCGGCCGGCACTTTCTGAATGTGGTGGGGCTGGGCTTCGACATCGCGGTGATCGACGACGCCGCTCGCACGGCCTTCCTTCGCGGCGACCTTCTGTACCGCTTCTGCGCGCTGCGGCAGTTGTTCCGGTTCCCCGGCCGCGAAGTCGAAATTTCCGCTCCGAGCGAGCCGCCCCGCACTCTACGCGTGCTGATGCTCACGGTCAGCAACGGGAGCTACTTCGGCGGTTCATTCCACATCGCGCCGCGAGCGAGTCTGTTCGACGGAAGGGTGGATGCCGTGGTCATCCGCGATGCGGGCCCGTTGAGGCGCGCGCGGCTCTTCTCGCGCGTATCGAGCGGTGATCACGAGCGACTCCCAGAGGTCATGTGCATGCAGTCGCCCGTGTTCACCGTGCGATTCGAAGGCACCTTGCGCTACGAGATGGACGGAGAGGTCTACAGCACCCGCGACCCGTTGACCGTCGAATCGCTGCCGGGCCGCCTTCACGTCTGCACGCCGGCGCCAGCCGGAGAGACGGTGGTCTCATGAGAGCCGTCGTGTTCGATGGCGCGATCCCGCGCTACATCCTGACACGCGTGCTGGGAGCGGCGTCACGACGTGCACTCACCGGGGCGCTTCGGTGTACGCAGCTGCGCGACATGCCCGAACCCCGGCTCCCCGGCGATCGCTGGGTCCGCGTGGCAACACGCCTCGGCGGGCTGTGCGGCAGCGACCTGAACCTCGTCTCGCTCCACGTGTCGCCGTCCACCTCGCCCTTCTCGTCATTCCCTTTCGTGGTCGGACATGAGAACGTGGGCGTGGTCGCAGAGGTCGGATCGGGCGTGACCGGGGTCAAGCCCGGAGACCGCGTGGTCGCCAACCCCCTGCTCGCCTGCGCGGTGCGCGACATCGACCCGTCGTGCCGCCACTGCACCGCCGGGTATCCGTCCCGCTGTGAACACTTCACCGACGGCTCCCTGCCCCCCGGCATGATGCTCGGGACCACGCGCGGACTGGGTGGGAGCTGGGGCGAGCAGTACCTGGCGCACGAGGACCAGTTGTGCCCGGTTCCGGAGCACGTCAGCGACCGCGCCGCGCTCATGACGGAGCCGCTCGCATGCGTGATTTCCCCGCTCCTGGAGCACTCGCTTCCCGCGGACGCGCGAGTGCTCGTGATCGGGGCCGGCTCCGTCGGGCTCCTGGCCACCGCGGCTTTGCGCGCGATCGTGGCGGCGGACATCACGGTTCTCGCACGACACGAGTTTCAGCAGGAGCGGGCATCGCGTCTGGGTGCGCATCGTACCGTGTCGACGCGCTCATCCGCGTATGTCGGGGAACTGTCCCGGATCAGCGGTGGGCGGCTGCTGCAGCCGATCCTCGGCCCGCCGATCCATGTCGGTGGCTTCGACGCGACGGTTGTATGCGTCGGCACCAATTCGGCGGTTCACGACGCACTGCGTTTCACGCGCGCGGGAGGTACCGTCCTGATGCTCGGAAACGTGTCCACTCTGAAGAAGGTGGACTGGACCCCCGTTTGGCTGAAAGAACTCACGATCCGCGGCAGTCTCTGCTACAACGCGCCCGTCCAC
>CAZPUV010000187.1:0-3172 GCA_964589805.1 uncultured bacterium
CGGTGACGCTCTCGCCCTCGGCCAGCGGGAAGCGCACCTGTCCGTCGCAGTGGGGGCCCGCGCCGATTCCGATCGTGGGGATCGACACCGATTCGGTGATGCGCTTCGCCAGTTGCCAGGGCATGCCCTCCAGCACGATTGAGAAGCAACCGCACGACTCGAGCAGGCGCGCCTCCTCGACGAGCTGGTCGGCCGCCTGCGCGTCGCGGCCCTGCACCCGGTAGCCGCCGAACTGGTGCACCGACTGCGGCGTCAGCCCGAGGTGTCCCATCACCGGGATGGCCGCGTCCAGGATGGCTCGCACCGCCGGCTCCATGCGGCGCCCGCCCTCGAGCTTCACCGCTTCGGCGCCACCCTCCTTCACCAGGCGGCCGGCGCTGCGAACCGCATCGGACACGGCGGACTGGTAGGTCATGAACGGCAGGTCGCCCACGAGCATCGCGCGCGGGTGCGCCCGCGCCACGGCCCGGGTGTGGTGGATGACCTCTTCGAGCGTCACCGGTATCGTGTTCTCGTATCCCAGCACCACCATCCCGACGCTGTCGCCCACCAGGATGACATCCACGCCCGAACGATCCTCGATGAGCGCGGTCGGATAGTCGTAGGCCGTCAGCGTCACGATCTTCTCGCCGCGCCCTTTCATCTCGCTCAACGTCTGCACCGTCACCTTGGGCCGGCGGGTCATCGGGCCTCCCACGACGGGACGTAGAACTCCGTGTTCACGACCGGCTCCGTCAACCGCATCATCAGGTCCATGAAATGACGTTCGTCGTTGACGAAGTCCATGGCGTCGGTGTTGACGACCAGCAGCGGTCCCGCCGCATAGTTGAAGAAGAAGTGATTGAAGGCTTCGTTCAGCGCGTCGAGGTAGTCGCGCGAAACGGAACGCTCGTACCCGCGCCCCCGCACCTGGATGCGGTCGAACAGCACCTGGCTCGACGCCTGCAGGTAGATGGCCAGGTCCGGCGGCCTGACCTTCGCCTCCAGCTCGGCCGCCACGCGCTCGTAGAGGGCGAGTTCGTCATCGTTCAGATTGACGTTCGCGAAGATGCGGTCACGCGCGAACACGTAGTCGAACACCGCCAGGTCCGCGAACAGATCGTGCTGGTTCAGCTCGAGCTGCTGCTTGTAGCGGTTCATGAGAAAGACGAGCTGGGTCTGGAACGCGTACGCGCCCGCGTCCTCGTAGAATCTCTCGAGGAAAGGGTTGTCGTCGACACGGTCCTCCACCATGCGACCGCCGAGACGCTTCACGATCAGGCGGACCAGCGACGTCTTCCCCACGCCGATGTTCCCCTCCACGGCGACGCGGGAAAACCCGCGCTCCAGAATCCCCCGGCGAATCTCGGTGTAGCTCACGTCGGCATCAACCCCGCGTGACCGTGGACCAGCCGCCCACCCGGACCACCGAGACGCCGGCGGGCAGGGCGTCAACGAGCTCGTCGATCGAGCGGCCGGTTCCGGGGCAGCGGAAGTCCGGCGCGAGTTCCCGCAGCGGGACGAGCACGAAGGCCCGCCCGTGGAAGCGAGGGTGGGGCAGAACGAGGTCCGGCGTTTCCAGAACCTCGCCGGCGAAGGAAACCAGGTCGAGGTCGATCTCCCGGGATTCCCCGTGGCCGCCGGCGCGCCCCATGCACACCTCGATCGATTTCAATCGCTGTAACAAATCGGCAGGTTCAAGTAAAGGTGCAACTTCGACGACGGCGTTGATGAAACGGGGTGCCCCGGGTATTCCCTCCGGGTCGGATTCGTAGAGCCCGCTGACGGCGGTGACGCGGCCCGCGCCCCGCGCCTGCATCAGGCGGACCGCGCGCAGAATCGATTCCTCACGGCGTCCGAGGTTTGCGCCGAGTGCCACGTACGCGGTGCGGAGCATCGATTCCCCTCCCGCCCGGGCGGGCTTGCCCGCCCGGCGCGCGTCACAAGACGGGCGCCTCGCGAACGAGGCTCACCTCGACGTGCGAGAGATTGTTGGGAAACGGCAGGTTGAGCTTGCGCAGGCGGATCTCCACGCGCGATACGGGGAATCCCTCGATGATCGCCGCGCAGATCTCGTCGCCGAGGGCTTCGAGCAGGCGGTATCGCTTCTCGCCCCCGACGACCTCCATCACCCGGCTGTAGACGGCTTCGTAGTTGATGGTGTCCTGCAACGAGTCGCTTCGGCAGGCCTCCGACAGATCGCTGTGGATGTCGAGGTCGATCTGGATCTTCTGCCCGACTTCCCGCTCGGCCGGCGAAACGCCGTAGAAGCCGAACACGGTGATATCCTTCAATCGAATGATGTCCGCCACGTGCGTATCACTGGACGGCGTTGGACACGTCGAGGGAGATGATGCCCGGTGTCAGCCCCCCCCGGAACACGGGTGCGTAGAGTATGTCCCCCGCACCCCACGCCGGACTGAGCGACATGGCCGCCCGGTACGTCCCCGCGCTCCCCGATGGGAACTTCCTGGTCAGCGGCACGGTCTTCGACAGTCTCGCGCCGGTGAGGTCCATCAGCTCCAGCCACGAGGACTCGCCCCGCGCCACGCGGAACACCATCCACAGGCCATCCGGGGACCACGCGATGTCGCGGCAGCCGTCGCCCGGAAGCGCCTGATAGCGGAGCTGCGCGCTGTTCCCGGACACCGTGTAGATCTGCAGCGCGGACTTATCGCCCACCTTGCCGGTGGCAACCACCGCCAGCCGCGTTCCGTCGGGCGACCAGGCGAACTCCTGCACCGACAACGGGAGCCCCGTGACCTCCACGAGCGAAGCGCCGCCCGCGTTCGTGGTCATGAGGTAGACGGTGTTATCGGCGTTGAGGATCGCCAGCGTCGAGGTCACCGGATTCCACGAACGCAGGTTGTTCAACGGCGTGTTGTTCACGCCCGTTCCGGTGATCGTTCCTCCGGTGTTGGTCAGACGCCTGACCCGCGCCGTGTCGGTGTCGACGGTCGTCCCGGAAACGGGCATTCCGTAGATCTCCCAACGGTTCAAGCCGCTGCGGTCCGAGAAGAACGTCAGCCATCTGCCGTCCGGCGAGAATGCGGGCATGAAGTTCCTGTGGCTCGAATGGGACTTCGTGGCCCGCACCCGGCTCGGGGGCGTCCGCTTGTAGACGAAGATATCCATCGAGTCCAACGCCGCGGTCGTCTCGGTGATCGTCGCATAACCGTATGCCTTGGCGGCG
>CAZPUV010000187.1:3182-4677 GCA_964589805.1 uncultured bacterium
CGAGGCCCTGGTACGCGATCAACTGTCCGTCCGGCGAAACGGAGGGGAAGTTGAACACGTTGCGGCGGAGAGACGTCGGGCCCGCCAGGTCCTTGCTGATTCGGTGCAGGGTCCGGAGTCCGAAGTCTCCGATCAGGATGTGACGCGGCCGCGGATTGGGGTTCGCCACCGGGAGCGAGTCGACCTGGTCACGGGCGTGCACCGCGAACTCGAGGGTCGGCGAATAGGTGAGATTCAGCCCCGTCGGCTGGACGGGATCGACCGCGTCGGCGGAAACGCCGCCGCTGTACTTGAAGACCTCGACACCCTTCGTCAGGTCCGGAGTCCGCAGGTAGTAGAAGTCGCTGCGATTGGCCATGAGCCGGACCGCACCCGCCTCGCTGGCGACCAGGACGGACGGCGAGCCGACGAACACGTCCGTCTTGCCCGTCGTGCTGCCCGCGCCGTTCGTGGCCCGGACCGAAATCGTGAAGATCCCCGGCGACGACGGGGCGACCCACTGCACGCTCAGCCCCTTGTCGAGCACGAACCCGCCCCCGGTTGCGGTCCACAGGGTGTTCGGGATGTCCCCCGAATTCGGCGAACTCGAGCGGATATCCGCCGTCAGCGTGATCGTGTCCAGGGGCGCGGCCGCCTTGGGCGAAACGATGATCTGCTGGACGCTGAGCGGCGTGGAAGGAACCGAAACCGTGTCGTCCGTCTTTTCCTTGTCGCACGCGGCAACCGCCGCCGCGACCGCCAGGGCCGCGAGCCACACCAGACGAACCGAACGAACCGTCGTATTCAAATGTAAACCTCCACAACTGGACCGCGGAACACGAGCTGGGCCGAGGGGCTCGCCCGACTCTGTCGCAGGAAACGGAAACTGGCACCGTGGGTGGGGTTATCGTGCGAGTACCATACCCGTCGCCGTGGGCGCGTTCAAGGGAATTTTGTCGCCCGGCGGCACGCGCTGGCCCTTCTCCCGGCGGGGTCCGGGGCGGGAACGCAAACGCGCCGCCGGGCTGAAACCCGGCGGCGCGCAACGTTGGCCTCGGCGACCGAAGCGCTTCTAGTACATGTCGCCCATGCCGCCCGCAGGCCCGCGGGCAGCACCGGCCTTCTCCTCCTCCGGAATGTCGGTCATGATCGCTTCCGTGGTGAGGAGCATGGCCGCAACACTGGCCGCGTTCTGCAGCGCGCTGCGGGTGACCTTCGTCGGATCCACGATGCCGGCCTTGAACATGTCGACGTACTCGCCGGTCGCGGCGTTGTACCCGATGTTCTCGGTCTGCTTGAGGACGTGCTCGACGATGAGCGAACCCTCCGCACCCGCGTTGGTCGCAATCTGGCGCAGCGGCGACTCGAGGGCCCGTCGCACGATGTTGACGCCGATCGCGGCATCGCCCTCGAGCACGAGCTTGTCGAGAACCTTCGCGGCGCGGAGCAGCATCATCCCGCCGCCGGCCACCACGCCCTCTTCGACGGCCGCGCGCGTCGCCGCGAGCGCGTCCTC
>CAZPUV010000187.1:4687-5586 GCA_964589805.1 uncultured bacterium
CTCGACGCGGGCCTTCTTCTCCTTCATCTCGACCTCCGTGGCCGCGCCCACGCTGATCACGGCGACGCCGCCGGCCAGCTTGGCGAGACGCTCCTGGAGCTTCTCCTTGTCGTACTCCGACGTGGTCTCGTCGATCTGCCGGCGGATCTGCCCGACGCGGCTCTTGATGTCGGCCGCCTTGCCGGCGCCCTCCACGACCGTCGTGTTGTCCTTGTCGATCGTGATGCGCTTGGCCTTGCCCAGGTCCGCGACGGTCGCGTTCTCGAGCTTGAAGCCGGCCTCTTCCGAAACCACGCGGCCCCCGGTGAGGATCGCGATGTCCTCGAGCATGGACTTGCGGCGGTCACCGAAGCCCGGTGCCTTCACCGCGCAGACCTGCAGCGTGCCGCGCAGCTTGTTCACGACCAGCGTGGCAAGCGCTTCGCCCTCGACGTCCTCGGCGATGATGAGGAACGGGCGGCCCATCTGCGCCACCTTCTCCAGGATCGGCAGGAGGTCCTTCATCGAGGCGAACTTCTTGTCGTGGATGAGAATGACCGCGTCCTCGAGCGTCACTTCCATGCGCTCGGCGTTGGTCACGAAATACGGCGACAGGTAGCCGCGGTCGAACTGCATGCCCTCGACGACCTCATGGGTCGTCTCCATGCCGCGGGCCTCTTCCACCGTGATGACGCCGTCCTTGCCCACCTTGATCATGGCCTCGCCGATCAGCTTGCCGATCTCGTCGTCGTTGTTGGCGCTGATGGTCGCGACGCTGCCGATCTCCTCGGGCGTCATCTTGATGGTCTTGCTCTTGCGCTTGATCTCCTCGACGATCGCTTCGGTGGCCTTCTGGATGCCCTTCTTGATGTACATCGGGTTGGCGCCCGCGGTGACGTTCTTGAGTCCCTCGGCGATCA
>CAZPUV010000188.1:0-5540 GCA_964589805.1 uncultured bacterium
GTTACCACGCGCTGGAACTCGGCCACCGCCTCGAGGTAGCGCTCGCTTGCGTAGTTGCATTCGCCGAGGTAATACCGGCACTCGACCACCCTCGGTCCGTCGGGGAAACGGGTGAGGTAATCCTGGAACGACTGCGCGGCGAGTTCGTAGTTGCCACGCGTCACGTCCATGTAGGCGCCGCGATAGATCTCTTCGGCGGCCTGCACGGCCGAGTCGGGGGAGGCAACCGGGTCGGGGCGTGATCCGCCGGAGCGGTCACGCCCCCCACGGTTGATCATCAGCTGCTCCGTGTCCTCGATGCGGCTCACGAGCACGCGAACCGCTTCCTCGAGTTCGGACAGCGTCACGGCCGTCTGCGCCTGGAACGACGACCGCTCTTCGCCGTCCCGCGCCAGCTGGCGCTCGAGACGATCGAGACGGTCGATGATCCGGCGCTGCTCGGCCCGTATGGTATCAGCAGCAACGGCCGCATGGTCCGAGTTGATCGGGCCCTTGACGAGCTTGGCCCCGTAACACCCCGACAGGACCGCCGCGGCGGCGGCAACCACCAGGATTCTGATCACTCGGTGAGACAACGCAGCTCCCGGCTACTGACTGACGACGAAGTGCGCGCGGCGGTTCTTCGCCCAGGCTTTTTCGTCGTGGCCCGGATCGAACGGCCGCTCCTTGCCGAAGCTCACCGTCGAAATCCGGGAGGCGTTGACACCCATCGCCACGAGGTAATCCTTCGCGGCGTTGGCGCGTTTCTCGCCCAGGGCCAGGTTGTACGCCTTCGTGCCGCGCTCGTCACAATGGCCTTCGATCGTGACCGACGCGCCCGTCACCCGCTTCAACTCGCGGGCGTTGGCCTCGAGCGTACCCTTCGCCTCGGAACTCAACGCGTACGAATCGAACGCGAAGAATGCGTCGCTCAGCGCGACCGGCGAGGTGTCCTTCACGGGCTCCTTGACGACCGGCTTCTCCACCGGCTCTTCGATCGGGGCGGGCGCGACGTCGACGGGCTCGTTGACCGCCTTCTTGCCACCGCAACCGGCAAAGACAAACATGCTCGCCGCGACGAGCATCCACATCAAACGCTTCGAAACCATTCGCATGACCTCCAGGATCGATTTATTACGTAACTGGGTCAAAAGGGGCGATTGAACCGGCAACAAGTTGATATCGTGATGGTTATGGTCCTGACCAGTCCGGGTCGGAACCCTGGGCCAATATTCTCTTACCCCCCGTCACGATGTCAACAACTGATACCGTCTCTTCGCGGCCCCGTTCCGTGCAGACCAGGTGCCGCCCATCGGGCGCCCAGCGGGGGTCCTCGTAGCTCCGGGCGTCCTTGGTGATGAGCCGGCCGTCGCGCCCGTCCGGTGTGATGGTGGCGATCTGGAATTCCGAGCCCATGCGCGTCGAAAACACGATGAGGTCGCCGCGGGGTGACCACGCGGGCGACGCGTTGTAACCGCCCGTGAAGGTCAGGCGCCGCACGTTGCCCCCGCTGCGCTCCATGATGTAGAGCTGGGGCGATCCGGACCGGTCGGACAGGAACACGATCTCGCGGCCGTTCGGCGCCCAGCCCGGGCTGGTATCGATGGCTCGGTTGTGCGTCAGGCGCTCCCGGATGTGGCCGTTCTTCTCCAGCAGGTAGATCTCCGTGTTCCCGTCCTTGGACAGCGCGGCGAGCAGCATGCCCGGCGGATCCGCCCACTCGACCGCCGTGTTGCTGCCGCTGTAGTTGGCCAGGTTGCGCGACTGCCCCTCGCTCAGATAGCGGATGAAGAGGTCGGCCTTGCCGTTGCGGAAACTGGTGTATGCGACCGCCTGGTCCTGGTCCATCCAGCGGGGAGCGAGGAGCGGCACCGTCTGGCGAACGAGAACCGTGGGATTGTATCCGTCATAGTCGGACACCACGAGTTCCCACTTCTGCCCCACCTTGCGCGTGTAGACGATCTGCGTCGACGCCACACCCTTCTCCCCGGTGATGAGCCGCACGACCTCGTCGGCGAAATGGTGTGCGACGCGCCGCACGTCCTTCTCACCGACCTTGTATTTCTTGCCGCCCATGAAGTCGCCCGAGCCGAGATCGGTCACTGTTCCTTCGAACGCCGTCTCCATGCCCTCGTAGAACACCTTGCCGCGCACCACTACCGCGTTATCCAGCCCGCTGACGCCGGCGGTCGCGGGCTCCTCGCGCATGATCTTGAAGAGGCCCGTGAACTCTAGATCCGCGAGCACGATCTGCTCGAGCCTCTGCGCGCGCGCCTTCGCGTCGCCCTCGCCCGCGAACTTCGGCAGCCACAGGGGAATCACGAACGCCTTCTCCTGCACGATCGGATCGGGCCACACGTCCATCTGTGCGGACGTCGTGGCCGGAATCAACAGGGCCAGGATGGCAAACAAGCAACGCCTCATCGTATCGTTCCTTTGTGTCGTTCCGGGTGAAAGCACGACCGGGACGGACGCTTCACTGCGTCTCCCGGTACAGGAAGCTGAAGTGCACGCCGAGATACGCGTCTCGGTACTCGCGCGGCAGCGGTGGAAGGGGCGCGGACTGGAGCACCGCCCGCTGGCACGACTGATCGAAGAGAAACACACCCGAGGACTCTTCGACCGACACATGGCTCACCGAACCGTTGCGGTGCACCCGGAAGTAGACCCGGCAGGAACGCTCCTCGACGGACCCGCCGGGCGGCCGCCAGGTCGCGGCGATCTTCTGGCGCATGCGTCCGATATAGTGCGCGAACGGGAAGTCCTTCTCGAAGGACATCGACCCGGTCGCGGGTGTGGCGGTTTCCTGCTGCGTCGTGTCGCCCTCGACGGGCGGCAGAGTCTTCTCGATCTGCGTGGTCGGAATCGTCTTCTGCTGTTCGGGCTTCTTCTCGACGGGCTTCTTGACCGGCGGCTTCTTCACCTCGTCCGGCGGCGGGGGCATTTCCTCTTCCTTCTTTTCTTCCTCCACGGGAGTCGGCGCCGGACGCGCCACCTCCTTCACGGCCGCGGTCACCTTGCGCGTGGGCTCGGCCACGGCCGGTGTCACCAGGGTCACGTCGTAGACCTGCCGCGGCACGTACTTCACCTGACGGAACGAGACCCACTGGGTCACGATCACGGTGATCAGCGCGTGCAGCGCAAGCGATATGCCGATGGCTTTGCGCATGGGATCGGGGCGTCAGCGCTCGATCGACTTCTTCTCGGTGATCATTCCGACGTCGCTGATCCCCGCCGCCTTCACCTCTCCGATCACCGACATGACCGCACCGTAGGGGACGTCCTGGTCCGCGCGCACGAAAATGCGCTCCTCGCCCGCCGCCTTCAGCGTGGCCAGCGTGGCCCCCAGTTGTTCCTCCGGCACGATCTCGTTGTTGACGTACACCTTGCGATCCCGCGTCACCGACACGATCACCGCATCCGTCTCCTTGATCACCGTCGACTTCGCCTTCGGGAGTTTCACCTGGATCCCGGCCTGGATGAAGGGCGCGGTGAGCATGAAGATGATGAGCAGCACCATCATCACGTCGACGAGCGACGTTACGTTGATGTCCGAAACGCTGGAGTAACGGCTTCGTCTCATGACAACACCATCAGACCGTCGTTCCCGTGCGGGCGGGGCGGGTGGAACTCACGGATCGCTGCGCGCCGCCGCGCAGCACGATC
The DNA here is from genome assembly GCA_964589805.1 of uncultured bacterium. Lineage (GTDB taxonomy): Bacteria > Krumholzibacteriota > Krumholzibacteriia > WVZY01 > JAKEHA01 > JAKEHA01. The sequence goes on from CAZPUV010000188.1 coordinate 3,646, forward strand.
ACCGCATCGAGCACGCGCGAGATGTACAGATCGAGCTGTGCCTCCTTGCGGTGCACGGCGCGCACGAAGACGTTGTAGGCCACGAGCGCCGGAATGGCGGCGGCCAGGCCGGCGATGGTCGTGACGAGCGCCTCGGCGATGCCGGGTCCCACCACCTCGATGCTGGCCGCGCCCTCCACGCCCATGCTGAGGAAGCTGTGCATGATTCCCCACACTGTTCCCAGCAGGCCCAGGAACGGTGCGGTGCTCGCGGTGGTCGAAAGCAGGATGAGATGACGCTCCATGTCACCGATGTCGTTCTGCGCCCTCGCCTCCAGCACTTCCTTGAGGCGGGTCCGTTCGGTGTCCATGATCGCGGGATCGTCGGTCTCGAGCACGCCACCGGCCGCGCGGCCCGACAGGAAGCGGTTGGTCTCCAGCAGGAGGGAGGCTTCGATCGCGGCAGGTAGTGATCCGCCTCCGCGATGCACGGAGCCACGCCGCGGGACACGATCGCCTTGCGGAGTGCGTCCCCGCGCGCCCGCAGCCGCGCGAACAGGCGGGCACGATCCCATACGACCGCCCACGTCATGACGGACATCACGAAGGTGATGCTGAGAATGAAGAGACCGAAACGACCGGAGTCGGCCAGTATCTGGGGCAACGACCTGCCGATCGCCGCGGGAACGGCCGCGAAGAATTCCATAGGGTTCCTTCCTGTATTCACGGGCACCGGAAAGTGCCGTATTTCGCGTCGCGGGGCCGATTTCCGCCTACGTCTAGCACAACCCCCGGACCTTGCCTAGAAAAAGTGGGGCTTCCCGCGGTCCGGATCATGCATACGCCTGTCCGGCGCGGGGGTTCCGTTGCCTTGTCGCATGGTGCGGAATGGGCTATATTGCCGGTAGATCCGCGTCCTGCGCGTCAATTCGTCTTTCGGCCCCTGGCCGCCTTCGAGTCCCGCAACGGGAGGAAGCCGCCATGAAGCTCAGATCAGCCCTGATCGCCTCGTCCGTCCTGCTAGCCGCACCAACGCTCGCGCTGGGCGTGTCTCCGGCGCGCGACGGCGGCCGCGGTGGCGTGACGCTCCGCGCGACCGTCCCCGCAGGTGAAATCGTCAACACCGGGGACCGCATCGCGTTCGAATACCAGACCCGCGAACCCGCCGCCGTGGTGGTGTTCAGCATCGACTCGCGAGGTCTGGTCCACCTCCTCCATCCACTCTTCGGCGTGGAGGTTTCGCGTGCCAACCAGACCTACGCCGTTCCCGGACCGGGGAGCGAACTCGTGGTCGACGGCCGGACCGGCGTGGAGTTCGTGTTCGCCCTCGCCGTCCCCGATCCGTCCGCGGTAGATGCGGCCGAGCTCGCCCGCCTGCGGGACGCCGACCTCGCGGGCGCGGAACCCTACCGGATCTCGGGGGACCCGTTCATCGCCGCGAACATGATCGCCGGAGATCTGGTGCGCGGGGTTTCCCGCCGCGACGCGGTCTTCGGATACACGCACTTCTACGTGAACGAGCGGGTCGAGTACCCGTGCTACCTGTGCGGCGCGTGCGACGGGGCGGCGGACGATGCCGCGTGCACGGATTATCGCATCGTCCAGAACTTCGACCGGCGGACACCGCTGTCATTCCCGCTCCGGCGCGGCTACGACATGATCGAACCGGGCGATGCGTACGCCCGGGACGGAACCGCGCCGGCCGACATCGAGGAACGCAACGATGTCGTCGTGAACTTCTATCCGTACGGGTCCGAAGTGCGGTACGTCGATCCGGTCGTCTACGTGTATTACGACCACGCATGGGGACTGTGGGATCCGTTCTACTGGTACTGGCCCGGGTACTACCCGTACTGCGGCACGGGATGGTCGGTGTCGGTGGGCTGGGGCTGGGGTTGGGGCTGGCGCCGGGGCTA
>CAZPUV010000189.1:0-5539 GCA_964589805.1 uncultured bacterium
GAACTTGAGTCCCATGGGCCAGCCCCACTCCATGATCCCGGCGATGACGAGATAGATCCACGCCACGTCCGTGCCCTCCTCAAGAACGCGTCCAGCCGGTGCTCTTCTCCATCGTCGACGCCACGTCCGACTCGTCGGTCAGCGCGCGAGCGCCTCGACCATCGCGGCATGCACGAGGCCGTTCGTCGACAGGAGATTCCCGCCGTGGATCGTGTCTTCGTCACCGAACGACGTGGCGCGTCCACCCGCTTCCTCGACCACGATCTTCACGGCCGCGATGTCCCACGGCTTCATCTTCGGATCGATCGCCACTTCTCCCGCTCCTTCGGCGACCAGCATGTGCTGGTAGAAGTCGCCAAACCCCCGGGTGCGCATCACGCGGCGGAAGATCGGTTGCAGCCGCTCCGGCGGGGCGGTCTCGGCGCGGCCGCTGAGATCCGCGTGGAACAGGTGGGAGAGTGCGAGTTCCCCGATCGTGGAGACCCGGATCCGCCGTCCGTCCCGGAACGCGCCGCCGCCGCGAACGGCGCGCCAGCGCGCGCCGAGCGCCGGCGCCGACACGACACCCGCCACGACCACACCGGCCTGCTCGATGGCGAGCAACGACGCGAACACCGGAATGCCGCGCACGAAGTTTCGAGTTCCGTCGATCGGATCGATGATGAGTCGGACGCCGTCCGACGCCAGGGTCTCCCCTTCCTCCTCACCCAGCACGCCGAGCCCGGGCCAGCGCGCTGCCACCAGCTCGCGCGCCATCGCCTCGATGGCGCGGTCCGCCTCGCTCACCGGCGAGCCGTCGGACTTGTCGTCCACCCGCAGCCGCGGTTCCTTGAACCAGTGCATGGAGATGGCGTCCGCGCGTTCCGCGAGGTCGTCGAGGAGTTCGAGCCAGCGGGCCGTATCGTTGTGAGTGGCTTCGGTCACGTTGTCTCCCTATTCGTTGATTCCCAGGCGTGTGAGGATGAACGCATACTCGTACGCGGTGTCGCGCAGGCGGTCGTAGCGACCGGACGCGCCACCGTGCCCCGCCGGCTCCAGCCTCGTGCGGAAGAGGACTTCAGCGGCCCCCTCGTTGCGGTCCCGCAGCTTCGCGACCCATTTTGCCGGCTCCCAGTACATGACCTGGCTGTCGTTCAGTGAGGTGCGCACGAGCATGGCCGGGTATGGCCGCCGCGCGACGTTGTCATAGGGGGAGTAGCTCTTCATGTAGGTGTAGTCCGGTGCCTCGTTGGGGTTTCCCCACTCCAGATACTCGCCGGTCGTCAACGGCAGCGACGCGTCCAGCATGGTGTTCATCACGTCGACGAACGGAACCGCGGTGAGCACCACTTTGAACAGATCGGGGCGCATGTTGACGACCGCACCCATCAGCAGTCCACCCGCGCTGCGCCCGGTCACCGCCAGCCGGTCGCTCGAGGTGTAGCCTTTCGCGATCACGTGTTCGGCGCAGGAGATGAAGTCCGTGAACGTGTTCATCTTCTTCATCAGGCGTCCGTCTTCGTGCCAGCGCTTGCCCATTTCGCCGCCCCCCCGGACGTGCGCGATGCCGAAAATCATCCCGCGGTCGAGCAGGCTCAGGCGGTCCGAGGAAAACCAGGCGTCGAGGGAAACCCCGTATGAACCGTAGCCGAGAAGCAGCATGGGGCGGTTCGCAGGCCGGGTGTCCGTGCGATAGACGAGCGACACCGGGATCTTCGTTCCGTCGCTCGCGGTCGCATAGATACGCTCCGATCGGTACTGCTTCCGATCGAACCCGCCGAGCACCGGCTGTTCCTTCAGCAGTTTGCGCTCGCGCGTCTTCATGTCGTAGTCGTAAACCGAAGCAGGCGTGACGAAGGACTCGTAGACGAAGCGCAACGTGTCGGTCCCGTACTCACGGTTGTCCTCGAGTTCCACGACGTACACCGGCTCCGGGAATTTTATCCGGTGGGAACGCCCGGAACGGTTATCCGCCACGCGGACGTACGGCACTCCCTTCTCGCGCTCGGTCATGACATAGTAGCGGTCGAAGCAGTCGACGCCTTCGAGCATCACGTCCTCGCGGTGATTCCACACCTGCGCCCAGGATGGTTCGCCCGGGGAAGCGACGGGTGCGGTGACGAGACGGAAGTTGCGCCCCCGATCGTTGGTGCGGATGTAGAAACGATCGCCCGAGTGGTCGGCGTAGTACTCGTGCCCGTCGCGCCGCCCCGCGATCGACTGCAGCCGGTCGCCCGGGCGCTGCGCCGCCAGAAACTGGACCTCACTGGTCGTCGAACTCGAGGAGACGAGGAAGACGAACGCCCGGCTGCGTGAACGGTACAGGTAGACGTCGAACAGATCGTCCGTCTCCTCGTAGATCAGTTCCGGACTGCCCGCGAGCAGGTCGTGGCGGAACACCTTGTTCCAGCGCTTGGTCACCGGATCTTCCTGGATGTAGAAAAGTGTCCGGTTGTCCGCGGCCCAGGCGATCGCCGTCACGCGCTCGGCGACATCGGCCGTCACCGCACCCGTGCGCAGATCCTTCAGTTGCAGTCGGTACTGACGGAATCCGGTCGTGTCCGTCGTGAACGCCAGAAGGTTGCCGTCATCGCTCGGAAGGAAGCGACCGACCCGCAGATACTCGAGCCCCTCCGCCATCGCATTCTCGTCGAGCAGGACTTCCTCTGCCGCTCCCTGACCGATGCGCTTGCGACAATGTATGGGATACTGCAATCCCTCCACGGTGCGCGAATAGTAGAGAAACTGCCCGTACCGGTAGGGAACGTCCATGTCCGTTTCCTGGATTCGCGCCAGCATCTCGGTGTAGAGCCTCTCATGCAGCGCCGCCGCCGGGGCCATCATCTCCGCGGCATAGGCGTTCTCCGACTCCAGGTAGGCGCGAACCTCGGGACTCGCTTTGTCACGCATCCAGAAGTAGTCGTCTCGAAGGGTATCGCCGTGAATCACGGTGACATGGGGTTGCTTTGCCGCGACGGGCGCCTCCGCGGCAAGGTCAACCGCGGGCGCGAGCGCCAGCAATGGCCACAGGGAGAACGCGAGCGCGTTTCTGCGCAGGTTCATGGATGGCTCCGTGGGTTACAGGTCAGGATGTCCGGATCAAGTCGGAATGCTACACCGGCAGCCGCACGCGATCAAAGGAAACCACGCCGGATCCGGGCATCGTGCCGGTATCAGACCGATACGAGTTCGATCAGGATCCCGTCCGGGTCCGCGGTCCGGATGCGGCCCGCGTCATCGGAACCGACGGGAGCCCCGGCGGCCTCGAGCCGCGACGCGAGCGTGGAGAGCGAAGGGCGGTCAGGAAGAAGGACACAGTAGGAAATCAGTCCGACGGCGTCGGCGGGAGGCCGCGTGCCCCCGCCGCTCGACCAGTCATTCGCGCCGACGTGGTGGTGGTAGCCACCCGCCGCCATGAACAGCGCGCCTCGGATCGACCGCTGTGTGACGTGGAAACCGAGGACGCCGCTGTAGAACGCCTCCGTCCGCTCCAGGTCGGACACGCGCAGGTGCACGTGACCGACGACCGCACCCGGATCGATCCCGTTCCAGTCGCCGGGCCAGTCGGCCAGTTCGCGCATCAGCGCGTCCAGGTCGAGCGGCACCGTGATCATCTCGACCTTTCCGTTGCGGAACGGCCATACGTCGGCGGGACGATCGGCGTAGATCTCGACCCCGCTGCCGTCGGGATCGGTCACGTAGACCGCCTCGCTGACGTCGTGGTCCGCGAAACCGTCTATCGGCCAGTGCGCGTCCTGGAGGCGGCGGATTGAGAGCGCCAGTGCCCGGCGCGACGGGACGCGGATCGCCAGGTGATACAGTCCCGTGGTGCCGGGCTCGCGCGCCGGGGCGTCCTTCTTCTCAGTGAGGACGACGAGCCCCGGGCCCCGTCCGTTGGCGGAGAGAGTCGCGGTGTGCGGTCCCCCCAGAACCATGCGCAGCCCGAGGACATCGAGGTAGAACGAAAGCGACCGATCGAGGTCGCGCACCCGCAGATGGGCGTACGAAATGCTCGCGGCCTGCGAAATTCGAAAGTCGGACCTGGGGGTCGATGTATCCATGCAACAATATATAATTCAATAGATTGCCAGAGTATCTTAAGGTCGCGTCGAAAGCGGGAATTACCCGGTTCTCACCGACCCCGTCGGCCCCCGCAACGAGTGTGCCATCGGCACCGATTGCCGCATCACTTCGCGTTCGCATCCGCCGCCGGCATCGCGATCCAGAGGATCACGTAGACCAGGATCCCGGGAAACGCCGCGCTCAACAGAGAGAGCACGACGTACGCGAGGCGCGTCCGGTTGGCCGGCCAGCCGAGCCACTCGGCGAGCCCCCCGCACACACCGGCGATGATCCGGTCGTTCGACTTTCGCAGTGGACGTTCGGGCATCACATCCTCCTTTGCCGCGCCTCTGTCAGGTCAGCTCGCGCTTCAGCCGCGCCCGTGCTATTCGGCGCGCCAGCACGAACACCAGGGCCAGTGTCACCACGATCAGCACGAATGCCACCACGGGCAGGAAGAGCGCCAGCGCGGACGTCGTCACCGACCCCGCCGTTTCGCCGGTCGACACGACCGGGTTGGCGATGCCGGCCGTGGTGACGGTCGACTTCAACCGGGTCAACACCGTCGCACTCTGGACGGTACCCGCCATTCCGGCGCCGGTGATGATCGCCACTCCCCACCGCAGAACCGGTGGAAGGTCGACGACCACGGCCGCGGTCACCGCCACGCCCGCGAGAACGGCGACGGGTGTGGCGATCGTGTCGAGCACGTTGTCCAGCCACGGGATGTAGTACGCGCCCACCTCGAGGATGGTTGCGGAAGCGAACGCCGCGAGGGCGGGCGTGGAGGCGATCCAGTCGAACTCCGGCGAGAGGGGCACGTGCCCCGCCCTTGCGGCGAGACTCAGCGCGAGAAACGGCACGAAGACGCGAAAACCGCACGCGGCCGCGAGCCCGGCGCCGATGAGGATGCTTACCAGCGTCTCCGGCATGTGTCAGCGACGCGCCTTTGCCCGTCGTGGAGCGACGATGGGTTTCCGGTACTGCACGACCCGCCACGTCTCCTCGAACCCCTGTTCGGTCCAGAACTCCTGCGCCGCGTCGTTGTCGAGTTCGGTATCGGTCGCCATGTCGCGACACCCTTTGCTCGCGAACCACGCGGCCGCGGCCTCCACCAGGACACCCCCGAGACCGAGCCCCCGGAATGCGGGCACCAGGTAGATGCCCTCGATGTAACCCACCGGCCCGCCGAGACAGCCGTCCACGAGATTGCGCAGCGAGACCTCCATGAAACCAACCGTGTCATCGTTCGGCGCGCGCACGAACAGACACGTCCGGTCCCGCGACCCGAGAATCATCGCCATTTCGCGGTCGTGAAAGGACTCCTCGGCGTCCGCGTACATCGTGCGGAACTTCAGGCACGGGAACGAAACGCCGCCGATACCCGGTCGCATCGAGCGGTAGAGCACCGGCCCGCGCGAGGTCAGCTTCACCGTCAGCGCCATCAGCGCGAGCAGCGGGCTCAGGATCAGCAGCAGCAGGACCGACCCGATCTTGT
>CAZPUV010000190.1:0-5450 GCA_964589805.1 uncultured bacterium
CGGAACCGGAGATGTTCGCCGTGATCATAGCCACCCGCTGCACGTTCTCACGGCGAACGAGACTCGGGCCGAGATCCCTTCGTACCTTCGCGACATCTCCAAGTCGAATCAACCGCCCGGATCGAGTGGTGACGGGCAGATCCTCGAGGGCGCGTCCGTCGGCACGCAGCCGCTCCGGGAATCGAATCACGACGCGTGATGACACGCCTCCTTCGATCACTTCGCCAACTTCGGTGCCCTGAAACAACGCCTCGACCGTTCGTGACAGATCGGCGGCCGGTATTCCCTGCCGCGCGAGAGACCTGCGATCGAACTCGATGAGCACCTGTGGGACACTCGCCTGCTCCTGGCTGCCGATGTCCACGATGCCCGGGACACCGGCCGCGATCGCCTGAACACGGGCCGACAGGTTGCGAAGCACCGAGAGGTCAGGGCCGAAGATCTTGATCGCCAGACTGGACTTGCTCCCGGAAATCATGTGATCGATCCGGTGACTGATGGGCTGCCCGAAGCTGACCTGCACACCCGGTATGACGGCAACCGCCGTGCGAAGCGCCTCGAGAAGTTCGTTCCGGGGCCGCCCCGGCCGCAGCACGACCTCCATCTCGGACGCGTTCACACCCTGAACATGCTCGTCCTGCTCCGCCCGCCCCGTCCTTCGACTGGTGGACACGACCTCCGGAAACGCCAGCAGCGCGGCTTCTACCTGCCTCCCGAGTGCATCGCTTTCGGCCAGCGTGATGCCCGGAGCACTCACCGCGGAGACGGTGAGCGACCCCTCGTTGAAGGGCGGCAGGAAGCTGCGTCCGAGCCACGGGATCGTCGCAACCGCACCCGCAAGCATCACTGCTGTCAGGATGTAAGCGATCGCGGGGCGATCGAGAACGCGAACCAGGTCTCGTGCGTACCAGGTCTTCAGCCTGCGCAGCAGCCACGATTCCGGCCTTTCCAGCACCCGCTCCCCGCGCAGAAGGAAGTAGCACAGCACCGGCGTGACCGAGAGAGAGACGAGCATCGAGGCGGCGAGAGCGGTCGCGTAGGCGAAACCGAGGGGCCGGAGCAGCCGCCCCTCGATTCCCGGCAGGAACAAGATGGGGAGGAATACGATGACGATGATGAGCGTTGCGTACAGGATCGGCTTGCGAACCTCGGAAGAGGCCGCATAGATGACGTCGAGCGAGCCCATTCGATCCACCGCCGGCTTGCCGTGCTCCTCCCGCAGCCGTCGGTATACGTTTTCGACCCCGATGATTGCATCGTCTACCAGCGCGCCGATCGCGATCGTGAGCCCGCCCAGAGTCATCGTGTTGACGCTGACGCCGAACGCAGACATTCCGATGATGGCGGCGAGCAGAGACAGCGGGATCGCCGTGGCGGTGATGAATGTCGTGCGAAAACTGCCGAGAAACGCTGCCAGCAGGAGGATGACGAGCACTGCACCATCGCGAAGCGCCGCCGACACGTTGTGGATCGCGACTTCGATGAAATCGGCCTGTCTGAAATTCTCACGCTCCAGAACAATGCCGTCAGGTAACGTGGGTTCGATGTTCGAGAGCACGCGGTCGATTTCACGCGTCAGTGAGACCGTGTTTGCACCGGGTTGCTTCTGCACGCTCAGGATCACAGCCGGGCGCGTCCGGTAGGCTGCCGTTCCCCTCTGCGGCTCGGCTCCATGTGTGACCGTGGCAAGGTCCCCAACGGTAAGCGGTATCCCACCGGTCACACGAACCGCCGTCGCCTCCAGGTCATCCGGGTGCAGCACGCGCCCCAGGCCGCGTACGAGATACTCCTGGCCGCCCTCCACGTGGAATCCAGCGGACGGCATCGCGCTGGCGCCTTCGACCGCCAGCGCGACCTCGGACAGGCTGACGCGATGTTGTGCGAGCGCCACCGGGTCCACTTCTATCTGTATTTCACGAACTTCTCCGCCGATCGGAACTACCTGCGACATGCCGGGAATCGCCAGAAGCGCCCTCCGCACAGCGGTCTCGGATACACGGCGCAGTTCCATCAACGACACGGTGGAATCACGGGCCGTGAGCGCAACGAACGTGATCTCCCCCATGATGGAACTGATCGGACCGATCGTTGGCCGGTCCACGCGATCTGGCAACTCGACGGTCTGTACTCGTTCCGAAACCACCTGGCGCGCGCGGTAGATATCCTCTCCCCACCGGAATTCCGCCCAGATGACCGATATCCCCGCCGCGGAAACGGAGCGGACGCGCCGGATTCCAGAAGCCCCGTTGAGCGTGGATTCGATCGGAAATGTGACCAGGAGCTCGATCTCCTCGGGCGCCATCCCCGGCCCCTCCGTGATCACCGTGACGGTCGGCGCGGAAAGGTCGGGGAATATATCGACCGGCATCCGCAGCGTCGTCATTGTACCGACCACCAGCAGGAGCGCCGCGATTGCGAGCACCACATAACGCTGCTGCAGCGATGAGAAGATGAGGCGGTTCAGCATGGTTCTACCTCAATGCACGTGTGCTTCAACCGCACCCGACGACATTATGTCCGAGCGCCGGATGGCCGTTCCACCCACCGTTACGATGCGTGCGCCGGGATCGACTCCGCGCAGAAGGACACGACTTCCCTGGCGCGCCTCCACGGTGACTTCCCTCCTGACAAAGGTCTCTCCTTCGGCCTGCAGATAGACGACATCCACACCGGCGTCGTCGACGACCGCGCTGGCTGGAACCACGACACCGGCGCGTTCGCCGGCGAGCACCACCTCCGCTTCGACGGATGTTCCCACGGGTATCGAGAGCAATCGTGCGACTTCGTAGATCGCCACGACCAGTCCGGTTTCCGGGTCTGTCTCCGGCGATATCGACACCAGCGAAACCAGGTCCGCCCCGATTTCGATCGGGTCGGAACCCGGGTGCGTGAGTATCAACCCGGACGGCGACACGCGCACCCGGCCCGCGTCATGCGATCGCACGTTCAGCTCGACCCATACGGGCGGTACGCTCAGCAGGCGCAGCAGCGCGTCACCGGCCGATACCGCCTGTCCGGGTACGACGCGCGTTTCAGCGATGCGCCCGGAGAACGGCGCGCGCACGGCGACACTCCCGGCCCCGGTGTCGCCCCGCGCGGCGGCGATTCGCAGCTCGAGCGACGCCACACGCGCACGCGCCGCCTCGACCTCCGCCTGGCTCACGGCCCCGATGGCAAGGAGTGATTCGAGGCGATCGAGACGAGCGCGCGATAGTTTCATATCGGCTTCCAGTTCGGGCAGGTTGACGTTCCCGGGGGCGCGAGGCGCAAGACGGAGGAGTTCGTCGCCGGTTCTGACTTCCAGACCCGCGTGCAGACGTGTGCGCGGCTCGACGATACCATCCAGCGGAGCCGTGATGACAACCTCGCCTCCCGCCGGCGCTCGCAGGCGTGCGGGCCCACGCACGGACTCACCGATCGATCCCGTCTCGACCCGCTGCGTCCGGAACGCCGTCCGCCACTGCTGCTCTTTCAGAAATGAAATCATCTGGACGTTCGCATGCCCCTGTTCGTGAGCATGATCGTCGTCGTGCACATGCGGACTGACCTCGCCGGTCTCCGGGCCGGGCATGACCGTTACCAGGCCGCACGCAATCGCTTCCGTGCCGGACGCCGAGGCGACGTGGAAGGTGAGCGCGAATATTCCGGCGGCGTCGGAAGCGATCTCGATCGTGAATATCCCGTCGCGGACCGCACTCTGCTGCACAAACCGCTGTTCGCGGCCGCTGGCAGCAAGCACTGCGGTCACCGTTCCCTCACGCAGCGGAGAGAAATCTTCGAGCACGGTCACGTGCGTATGCGATTTTGACTTCCGCCCCGCGATCAACGGATCGTACTCGGCGAAGATCTCGTATGTATCGCCCCAGGCCGTCACCGACTTCGTGAGGTCGGCCTCGTGCTCATGCCCCGCCTGCCTGTCGCCCGGGCCGCAGCCGAACAGAAGCGTCGCCAGCGTCACGACGACACCGTATCGAATCTGGTTCATGGTCTGTCCCCTTCATTAGCGGTCAGAGGCCTGCCCGCGGCAAGCTCGAGCGAGCGATGGGCGGCAAGCGTCGCATCGTGAAGATCCAGAGATGCGTGCCGCGCCGAGACGACGGTGCGGATGGTATCGAGCAGGTCGGTGAGAGTGCTCTCGCCCAGCTGGAACATCGTGGTTGCGCTCGCAATCACGTCTTCGGCGTCCGCTATCGATGCTGCGGCACTCGCCGCCGCTGCGCGCAGCGTCCGGTAACGTTCCGTGGCGGCGGTCAACCGCGCGGCAAGTCCGGCTTCCTCGAGTGTGAGACGCGCGGCGGCGCCTGAAAGTGCCGCGCGGGCCTCCTGGCGGTCAGCCTGTCCGCGATCGAAGAACGGCACTGGCCACGCCATGCCGAATACCCATCCCCCCGACTCGGACCCCGTTTCGGTTATCGTCTGCCAGCCGGCGAAGAGCTCCGGAAACTCGACGAAGCGCCGGCCGAGTCGATGTCGCGATTCCGCCGCACTGACGTCATTGCGCCGCGCAACCACGCGCGGATGCGTCGCGATCGATATCGCCCCGGGCAATTCCGGGAGTGACGGCACGACGGGCGACGACGATGCGTCGCCGCCGAGCCACGCCGCAATGACACCCTCCGCCTCGACGCGCTCCGCGCTCGTGAGCGCAGCCAGCACCTCGACCTCGAGCACGACGAGCCCGATTCGTCGTGCGTTCAACTCCGACTCCTCCCCGGCACGAGCTCGCTGGTCGACACGCCCGGCAAGCTCGCGGAGGTCCGAGACACAGCGAGCCATGAACGATTCACGCTCGCTCGCAATGGCCCATGCGGCGTAATGCGCCCGAAGCTCGGCCCGGCGTTCGATGTCGCTCCAGTGCCGCTCGTTGCGGGCCGCCTCCAGCTCGGACTGCGCCGACGCCTTTCGAGCCCGGTACCTGCCGTCGAGCGGCGGTTGCCAGCGCAATGCCCAGGTGATCTGCCGGAACCCGTCGGCGGGACTCTCGTGTTCGAACTCCAGCACGGGGTTGTCGAGCGCCGCGGCGCGCGCAAGTTCGGCGCGCGCGCGGCCCACTGCTTCATCGAGCACCTGGAACGCGGGATGGTTTCCGTCAACACGCTCGAGGAACTGGGATTCTGTCATCGTGTCGGCACCGCTGGCCGACGCCGTCGCCACGGCGATGGCGATCATGAAAGCAAGATGAACGCGAGCCATACGCTCTCCGTATCGGTTGAGTACAAGGAGTTGCAGACGCCACGAACGCCGCGTCACCCGCGGCATGGCGGAACTCAAATACGGAGAACGATGGTGCGGAGGGGGATGTCGAATGTGGGCGGGCGCCCGTAACAGCTATTCGCGAAGCGCCCATCGAGCGGCGCGAGGTCGAGGAACGAGGGCGTGGCGGGAAGCTCGAGTCCGACGGCCGCTCGAACAACTGGAGGACGCGGATTCGTTCGTGCCTTCAGGCTCAA
>CAZPUV010000191.1:0-2585 GCA_964589805.1 uncultured bacterium
GTCGCCGTTCTCGACTCGCTCGACCACGACGTCGTCGCCACCGGCTTCTTCCGCACGGGCAGCCTGTCGCGCACGCGCGCCCAGGAGATGCTGTCGAACTACGCGAAGCGCTCCCCTCGCTTCCGCTTCGAGTTCGTCGATCCCGACCGCAATCCAGACGCGGCCGAGCGCGCGGGCGCCGGGGTGGACGAGATCGTCATCGAGGCGAACGGCGTCGTGCGGCGGATCCGCACCGCGAGCGAGGAAGACGTGACCAACGCCATCCTCCAGGTCACGCGAACCCGCGAGAAGGTGGTCTACTTCGTGGCCGGCCACGGGGAGCGCGACATCCAGGGCCAGGCGCGCGAGGGATTCCGCGCGGCTGCGCTCGGCCTGCTGGGCCAGGGATACGCGGTACGATCCGTGTCGCTCCTGAACGCGCGCGACGTGCCCGCCGATTGCGACGTCCTCGTCATCGCCGGGCCCCGGGAAGACTACTTCGCGGACGAGGTGGCGGCCGTCGATCGCTACCTCCGCGCGGGCGGCGCCGCGCTCTTTCTCCTCGATCCGCGTTTCGAGTTCACGCGGCTCGCTTCCGTGCTCAGGCGCTACCGGCTGGAACTCATCGACGCGGTCGTCCTCGACGACCTCGTGGTCAACGCGGGGGACCGGACCTTCGACGCCACCGTGGCCAAGGTGCGCACTTACGAATCGCATCCGATCACGCGCGGTTTCAACTACGTCACCATGTTCGCGAAGGCCAGGCCCGTCTACATCCCGCCCGATTCGGCGCGCGCCGGCCTCGAGGTCCACTACCTCTGCATCACAGATCCCGAGGCGTGGGGGGAGACGGACATGAGCAGTTTCACCATCGGTACCGCCACCCGCGACGGATCCGACATCGCGGGTCCGATGCCGATCGCCGCCGTGGCGACACTCACCGCGGTCCCCAGCGGCATCCGGAGCCGCGTCGTCCTGATCGGGGACTCCGACTTCGCCAGCAATTCGTTCTACCGGGTGCTCGGGAATTCGGATTTCTTCCTGAACGCGATCGCATTCCTCGCCGAGGACGAGAACCTCATCCGCATCCGTCCTCGACCCGCGCTCGGCGACATGGTCTACATCTCCGCGGCGCAGGGCCGGCTGGTCTTCACGGTCTGTCTGATCCTCGTTCCCCTGGCCACCCTGGCCGTGGGCGCCGTGGTCGTCTTCCGGCGCCGGGCGTTGTAGGGTCGTGAAGCGGACGCGTTCGTTCGTTCTCTTCGCGCTGGCGCTCGCCGCGCTGGCGCTGTTCTTCCTGGTCGAGATGCCGCAGCGACGCGAGGCTGCCCGTCACGCAGCGGAGGCCTCCCGTCTCTGCTCCTTCGACCCGGCGTCCGTCGACGCCATCTTCCTGCGCCGCCCGGAGTCGTCGCTCGAGTTCGTGCTCTCCGGCTCGCACTGGGAGATGCTGGCGCCGGTGAGGGACGCCGCAGAACACGCCGCCGTCGCACCCATCCTGTCCACGCTGGCGGACGCGGATGAGCTGCGCGATCTCGGCCCGGAGGATCCCTCGCGCTACGGGCTCTCCCCGCCGGTTGCCACCATCACGCTGGTCGCCGCGCGTGACACGGTGGCGCGGATCGACCTGGGCAACTACACCGTGGACCGCAGCGCCGTGTACGCCCGGCGCTCCGACGGCCGGGTCGTGCTCGTTCCCACGGCCATCCACCGCGCGGTGATGCTTCATACCGACGAGTACCGCAACCGCCGCGTCGCCGTCTTCGACCTCTCCGCCGTCCAGTCATTCGTTCTCGACTCGAGGCTCACCGGCACCACTCGCTGGTTGCGCGGTTCAGGCGAGACATGGTTCACGGTCGTTGCGGGTGACACTGTTCGGGGTGATTCGGTCGCCGTGCCATCGGTGTTGCGGCGCCTGCGCGGAATGCGCGTGAGTTCGTTTGTCGATGAAGCCGATTCCATCCCGTCGGCTGCTTCGCTGTTGACGATCACCATCGCGAAGAAGGATGGCTCCACGAACACCGTGCAGTTCTTCGACGAACCCGCGGGCGCCTGCCGGACCACGGACGGCTTCAGCAGCCGCACGGTCGTGATCGCCGATGATCCCTCCGACCTCGCCGCGGAGTCCGTGGCCACGCTGCGCGACCGCCGTGTGCTGCATTTCGATCCGGCGCTGGTTGTCCGCATCACCGTGGTGACGCCGGACACCTCGGCGGTCATCGTGCGCGCCGGGGGTCGCTGGGCGCTTCCCAATCCGGCCCTGGGCGCGGTGCACCCCGGGCGTGCGGCCGACTTCATCCGGGCCCTCCGGTCGCTGCGCTTCACCCGCCTCGCCGGGTCCGCCACCCCGGACGCCCCCGCGCGCCCGTCGTTTTCGCTTGTCGTCTACGGTTCCGGTGCTACGATTCTCGACGAAGTGAATTCATCGCCGGGAGCGCGGGATGGCGACGCGTGGATCGTGCGCAGCCAATCGCTCGGCTCCGCGTGCGAAGTGGACGCCGCGGCGATCGAGGAGATCGTCGCGAAGTTGAGGCGTATCCGGCAGTGAGTGGACCATGGAACCAACCCGGAGCGTTCGCCCGGCCACCGTGGCCGGACTCTTCTAC
>CAZPUV010000191.1:2595-5434 GCA_964589805.1 uncultured bacterium
ACCCCGCGGGCGCGCGCGAGCTCGCCCGCGACGTCGATCGCCTCCTGACGGAGAGCCCGCCCCGTTCGAGCGCCGGCCGGCCGCGCGCGCTCATCGCCCCCCACGCGGGTTACCGGTATTCGGGCGCAGTTGCGGCTCGCGCGTTCGCCGCCGCCAGCGGACACGACTACGACACGCTGGTGCTCATCGGCCCGTCCCATGTCGAGGCCTTCGAGTTCACCTCGGTGTTCGACGGCGACGCGTTCGAAACCCCGCTGGGGCTCGTTCCCGTGGACGTCGATCTTGCGCGGCGGATCTGCACCGCCGACGAATCCATCCGGCTCTCGCCCAAGGGACACGTTCGCCGCGGCGGCCGCGGCGAGCATGCGATCGAGGTGATGCTGCCGTTCGTGCAGCGCGCGCTGGAACCGGTTCAGATAGTTCCCGTCACGATGGGGCTGCAGTCGCGCGCGGCCTGCTTCACACTCGCCGCCGCGCTCTCGGAGGTCATCGACCCGGCGCGCACCCTTCTCGTGGCGAGTTCCGACCTCTCGCACTTCCATCCGTACAACGACGCCGTATTGCTCGACACCGCGTTCTGCGACCTCGTTTCGCGTCTCGACGCCGGCGATCTGCTGGACGCTCTCGCCGCCGGCCGTTGCGAAGCCTGCGGCGGGGGCCCGGTCGCGGCGGTGATGTCCGTCTGCGCGGGAGGCCGCGGCGCCACGGCGCACGTGCTCGAGCGCATCAATTCCGGTGACGTGACCGGCGACCGCGAAAGCGTGGTCGGCTACGCGGCCGCCGAGATCGGGGGCGCACCCCCGCAATGACCGCGAACGGGAACGCCGACATCGACCGCCGCGCGCTGGTCGGGCTGGCGCGCGCCGCCATCGCGGCCGCACTCGGCGTACGTGCGGATCCGCACCCGGATTCCCCGCTACTGGACCTTCGGCGGGGAGCCTTCGTTACTCTCACGCGCGCGCGCGTTCTGCGCGGTTGCGTGGGTCACGTGCAGCCGGACCGGCGCGTGCGCGTGATCGTTCCCGAGATGGCGCGAGCGGCGGCCTTCGAGGACCCCCGCTTTCGTCCCCTGGAACCCGCGGAGTTCGCGGACCTCGCCGTTGAGGTATCTCTGCTTACGCTCCCCGTCCCGGTGAAATCGCCCGGCGACGTCGTCGCCGGGACCCACGGCGTGATCGTCAGCGCCGGTGTTCGGCGCGGACTCCTGCTCCCGCAGGTCGCGGTGGAGTGGAACTGGTCGCGTGAGGAACTTCTCGCGCACGCGTGCCGCAAGGCTGCGCTCCCGCCCGACGCCTGGCGCGACCCGGCGACGCGCATCGAGGTGTTCACCGCCGATGTGTACGGAGAGGATGCCGGCTAGGCGGCATTCCCGGAGTCGAACGCGCGCTCGCGATGGCTCTGGCCGTCGAACGAGAAGAGCGTGGCGGAGTCACCCACCACGGACTGCACGTGCACCGGGCGCGACCAGATCTTGTAGAGTGCCTCCATCGTCGCCCGCGCATAGTCGAGGCGAAGCTCCGCGCCGTCGAAGCGGTGCTTCAGATAGAGTTCACCGCGATTGTCGTAGTTGGCGTCGACGGCCGTGATGTACGGCTGGCCCATGTTGGTGAGCTGAAACAGCAGCTTCTCCTTCACGGCGCGAAACTCACGGTCCGCGATCTCGTAGCGCCCGTTGCGCTCGTTCAGCGAATACGTGAACAGGCGCTGCTCGCGGCAGAAATCCTCGGTCAGGAATTCGTCGACGAAGGTCATGTCGTTGTAGATCGCACGGACCTGGAAGATCTTCTCCCTTCCCTGCTCCGTCTGCCGGTTCCAGGCGGACCGCAGCGCTATATCGTCACACTCGTCGTACTCCTTTCCGAACCGGCCCGTATTCCATCGTCGCTCGATGTCGCAGAAGAGTTCGTAGCCGAGCTTGTAGGGGTTCAACTGGCCGGGATGGACCGCCAGCGTGGAGGAGTGGTGGTCCGCGAAATCCACGATCTCGCCCGGAAGCAGCGCCTTCTGCGTCATGATCTTCTCGTGCCAGTAGGACGCCCAGCCCTCATTCATGATCTTGGTCTGCGCCTGGGGAGCGAAGTAGTAGCTCTCTTCGCGGATGATGGACAACACGTCGCGCTTCCAGTTGGGAAGCGGCGCGTGCTCCACCAGGAATCCGAGCAGGTCCTTGACCGGACTCTCCGGAAAGGCCCGCGAGCCGTTGTGCTCGTTCATGGCCCGGCGCCGGTCCTCGATGTAGTCCGGCGGATTGATGTACGGCTCCATGTACGACTTGCTGCGAAGCCGCGCCACGTCCCGGTGCGGGGTTTCGTCTTCAGCGGGCGGCGCCTTGTGGCGCGGACGGGTCTCGAACAGCGAGCCGGGGTCGATCAGATTTTCCAGCGATGAGCACACGTCGATGAAGTCCTCGACCACGCCGTGCCCGTGCACCGCCATGTAGTCCTGGATGCGGTTCCCGTGGTTGGCGAGTTCGTCCATCATGCACCGGTTCGTGTTCCTGAAGTAGGCGTTGTTCTTGAAGAAATCGCAGTGGGCGTACACGTGGGCGATGACGAGCTTCTGGTCCACCATCTGGTTGGAGTTGAGCAGGTACGCGTAGCACGGGTTGTTGTTGATCACCATTTCGTAGATCTTGTGCAGTCCGTAGCCGTAGCTCTTCTGCATGTACTCGTATTGCATCCCGAAGCGCCAGTGGGGATACCGCGTCGGGAACCCCCCGTACGACGCGACCATGTTTATCTCGTCGTAGTCCAGCATCTCGAACACGACCGGGAAGAAGTCGAGGCCGTACCCGCGCGCATACCCCTCGATCTCCTGGATCACTTCCACCAGCTGCTCT
>CAZPUV010000192.1:0-5423 GCA_964589805.1 uncultured bacterium
TCGGTGCGCGGGGCCAGGAGCTTCGCGAACTGGTTCACCGCGGACGGAGGATACGATTTCCGTCTGACCGAGTCCGACCGTGAGATCGGTCCCGTGAACCGGGTGACAAATCACACTGTTTCTGGCATCTTCCAGGGACGGTATCAGCGGCTGATGAGCGCGACATTGAGCGCCTCGACGCGTCACCTCTCGCAGGAGTACATCGTCGATTCGAAGGGACGGGACGACAACGTGAACTTCGTGCTGGCATTCTTCGAGGGGGGGCACGTGCGTCCGGAGGCGAGCCGGACGTACATGCTGAACGATGTCAATGGCAACCGGCTGAAGAGCGACTATGCGTCGTTGCAGATGCTGATCGACGGAAACGTGCAGAAGCGTACCTGGGCGAGGGCCCAGGTGACGAGGCGTTTCGACATCGACACCGACGGAGGGGTGCTCCCCGGCCACATCTACGCGCTCTCGACCCGGTCGAACCTTCGCCGGGGCATCGACTTCAGGGCGGAACTGAACGCCACCGAGCACGTGTACGACTCGCCGACGCTCGACCGCTTCCAGACCTCGTCGCTGTTCGACCTCTTCCTGGTGCCGCGCCAGAACCTGACCGTGACGCCGCACCTTCAATACACGAGGTTCAGCGACCAGCTTTCCTTCCTCCACAACGACCGGGCCATGTGGGGCGTGTCGACCACGTACATTCCGAGGTACCCCCGGATGAGCCTGGGTGCGGACGTCAACCGAACCACTGTTACGACGGGAAACCGCCGCATGGACACGGCCGCCGCGGTCAACCTCTCGATGAGTCTTCGCTCGCGCGCCTCGTTCAACGTCTCGTACGGGGTTCGAGAGACGGAGTACTTCGGCAGAAGGGTGGCAAATCGGCCCGGGATCAGCCGGACGAATACACTCAACGCGCAAGCGCAGGTGTGGGTTGTGCGTCGCGGATCGCTCTCGATCAATTATACTGGGATGGACCGGGATCCCGAGCGGGACTCGAGCCAGTTCTCAATTACCTACAGGCAGGATTTCTGAAAACCATGAAGACGTCCATCGGTTTCCGATCGTACGGGAGGCGCGGAACAACGGTTCTGCTGCTGGTGTCGTTCGCGGCGCTGTCGGGCTGCGGCGGTCCGAAGACGCGCGTGTTTACGGATCCGGAGGCGGATCTTTCCTATTACCAGAAAGTGGGAGTCACCCCCTTTCGAAGTCTGACTTCCGACAGGCTGGCCGGAGAAAAATTCACCTCCGAGTTCACCACCGCGCTGTTGGCGTCGGAACTGTTCGAAGTCATGGACTACGGCGTCTTCCTCTCCTTCGTGGCGAAGGTGCTTGGCTCGCGCTCGTCGTCGGACCCGCTGAGCGCGGACGACATCAAGCGGATCTCCAATGATGCCGGCGTGCAGGGCGTCTTCGTGGGAACGGTGAGTGATTTCCAGATGATGTCGACACCGAGCGGCCAGTTCCCGGTCGTCACGGTCGAAGTGCGCCTCCTCGACGCGGAGACGTCCCGGGTGGTGTGGATGGCGACGGCGACGGAACGGGGCGGGCCGAAGACGCCGATCATCGGCCTGGGAGAGATCCATACGCTGGGCGAACTGTCACAGAAGATTTCGAAGAACCTGGTGAGGAAACTGAAGTGAACTCGAGGCGGATGAATGCCCGCGGGGAAAGGGCCGGCCGGGGGGGCTCTCGCGCCGCGGTGCTGGCCGCCGCGGTGGCCGTACTCTCCGCGTGGGGCTGCGCCGGCCAGCCCGCGAGTTTCCGGGCCACGAATGGTGGTATCGCGCGCGGGGACACACTCGCCGTACTGCCGCTGGTGAACCTGAGCCTGCAGCAGAACGCGCCGGACGTGGTTCTCAACGCGGTCGTGGTCGAGATGCTGCGGATGGACAGTTTCACGGTGGTGGATCCGGGAGAGGTCCACGAGATGGTTCTGCGGCGGCGACTCCGGCTCACCGACCGTCTCCCGCTCGAGTCGCTGCGCGAGATCCAGGCCGACATCGGGGCGCGCTACGTGATGGCGGGGACCGTCAATGGTTTCGGAATGGTAAACGACGGGACGGCGACTTACCCGTCCGTGTCGGTGACGCTCCGGCTGGTCCGGTGCGCGGACGGGCGGATCGTGTGGGCCGGCAGCCACTCGCGGCGCGGCGACGACAGGGAATCGTTCTTTGGACTGGGGCGGGTGGGAACCCTGGAGCAACTGACGCAGGCCACGGTCTCAGAACTGCTGGAGAGCCTGCGCAGAGAGAACAAGACAAGGAGTTGGATGTGAGACACCGAAGACGTACGACAGCTGTGGCGTTACTGATGCTTTCGGCAATTCTGATGTCCGGGGTTGGTCCCGGGACGTTCGCGAATGATGGCGTGGAGAAGAGACCGCAGCCCGGTTTCCTCAAGCTCCGGATCACTCACCGCGTCTTCCTGGAATTCGTGGACACTCTGACGGTGAAAATGAACGAACGGCGCACGGTGGGAGATACCGAGTTCTCGTGCGAAGTGGTCGAGTTCTATCCGCATTTCGCGATTGATTCCACCAAGACGGTGGGTTCGCTTTCAGACGAGCCGGAGAATCCGGCGTTCAAGATCCGGGTCTACGAGAAGGACAAGCAGACCGAGGATACGTGGGCTTTCTACGGGATCGATATCCCGCACTACGGCCGTACGTCCTACCTGGCGTTCAAGGTGCTCGAATTCGAATACCGCGGGACCGTCATCGGCCGGGAAGGCGGCACAGGGGATCCAAAGGGTGAGGAGAAACGGAAGTGAAATCCAGCAGCACGAGTGTCTGGCATCGAGGATCGGCGACCGTGTTGATGCTCGCTGTCGCGGCCTGCATGGTGTTCGCGGCGCCAGCGGGCGCGCAGCGGCGCGAGTGCGTGGACTGCCACAAAGACTTCAAGACCGTGTTGAAGCGAAAAAACGTTCATGCGCCGGCCAAAGAGTCGTGCGAGACCTGCCACGAGCGGCACGGATTCACGCAGAAACTCGTTCTCGTCAAGGGCATGCCGGACCTCTGCACCGAGTGCCACGAGAGCGTCAAGACCGAGATGGCGGGCGCGAACGTGCACGGCGCCCTGTCGAGGGGTGGTTGCACCGCCTGCCACGACCCCCACGCGTCGGACGGAAAGGGGCTGCTCCGCGCCGAGAAAAGCCAGGCCACCCTGTGCGTGTCCTGTCACCAGGGTCTCGCGCCGGTCGTGGCGGAGAAGGACACCCACGCCCCGTTTCTCAAGGGCGATTGCTCGACGTGTCACGCGCCGCATTCGTCCGCGCAGCCGATGCTCCTCGTCTCGGCGGAGAAGGACCTCTGCGAGACCTGTCACAAGGGATCGGCGGCGAAGCACAAGATCCCCGGCCTCGAGGACTTCTCGTGCAGCTCGTGTCACGATCCGCACCGTTCGACGAAGAAGGCGAAGCTCGCGGCCAATGCACACGAGCCGTTCGCAGGCGGAGACTGCGGGTCGTGCCACGATGTGCAGGCCGGAAAGATCGCAATCGGGACGGACTTCCCTCCGAAGGATCTGTGCGAGACCTGTCACGACGGCGTAGCAGCCACGATCTCCGGACCGCACAGCCATTTCGGATCCGCGGAGATCGCGTCGAAGGGCGCTTCCGCGTGTCTCCAGTGCCACGACCCGCATGTTTCCGGGCGTCCCGCCATGCTGGTGGCGTCACAGAACGACCTGTGCCGGACCTGCCACGAGTCGCTCCCGCAACCGGGAAAACACAAGGGCGTACTGCACCCGCCGTTCATGGTTGGCAACTGCACGTCGTGCCACGACCCGCACGGGGGAGAGAAGCCCCACAAACTCGCCCAGGGTGCAAACGAGCTGTGCGCGTCCTGCCACGCGCAGATCGTCGCGGCGCCCGCGCCGGGCAAGACGAGCCATCCGGCCATGGAGTCGGCCGAATGCACCGACTGTCACTCCGGGCACGCGGGTGAGAGCAACTCACTACTGTCGCGTACCGTGGCCGAAACCTGCATGGACTGCCATGACAAGGAAGTGCATCGCCATTCGCACCTTCCGTACCAGACCGGCACCTGCGACAGCTGCCACCGCAATCACTCGCACGAGAAGAGCCTGCTTGCCGGCACCGTCAATGAGACCTGCGGCGCGTGCCACCAGGACCAGATTCGCGCGATGAACGCCGCGACAAAGCATCCTCCCGTGCAGGAGGATGACTGTCTCCTCTGCCACAAGCCGCACGGAAGCGGTAACGAAGCCCTGCTCGTCGAGTCACAGAAGAGCCTGTGCTTCGGCTGTCACGACGTGGGCGACATGGTGGTGCGCCGCGAGAAGGCGGCCGGAGAGAAGACCGCGGACTTTCCGGAGTCCGCGCTTCATCCCCCGGTGGCGGAAGGCGACTGCGGGAAGTGCCATGACCCGCACGGTTCGCCTTTGCCCGCATTGCTGGCGAAGACCGGGGAAGGCCTGTGCTTCGGCTGCCACGCGAAGGAGAAGATCGACTTCCAACTCGGAGTAGTGCATCCCCCGGTCGCGGAAGGAAAGTGCAGCGAGTGCCACACGCCGCACGGAAGCGAACTGGGCGATCTCGCCGCGATGCCGCAGCCGGGCGTGTGCACGAAATGCCACGATTTCACCCAGCCGGCGCTGCAGGAGGCGCACAAGCAGATCGACGTATCGGAGGCGAAGTGCACCGCGTGCCACGCGCCGCATTCTTCGCCCAATCCGTCGCTCCTCAACACGGTCGTGCACGAGCCGTTCAAGGACGGCGACTGCGAGACGTGTCATGACGTGACGCGGACGGATACCGGTGTCGCCCGGCTGGGCGCGGTGTCCGCGACGCTCTGCTTCGACTGCCACGACGACAAGCAGACGGGTAAAGGCCACCAGCAGGCGGCCGGGTCGAAGTGCGTGGACTGCCACCAGCCCCACTCGTCGCCGTTCGAGCACCTCCTGAACCGGCCCGACAAACTGTGCAGCGGATGCCACGCCGGGATGCTCGCGACCGCGAACGCCGAGCGACCGTCGATCGTTCACCGTCCCATCGAGACCGACGGGTGCCGGGCGTGCCACAAGCTGCACGACTCTCCGGCCGCGCCGTTCCTCGCCACGGCACAGAAGGATCTGTGCGCGGGATGCCACGACTCGATCAAGAACCGAACGGCGGATCGTACCCAGCACGCACCCTTCGGCAAGGGTGAGTGCTCCAAGTGCCACGAGACGCACGTCGCGAGCGAGCCGCACATGCTCAAGGTCGACCAGGGCACCCTGTGCAAGTCGTGTCACGATACGGGCACCGCGGCCATGGCGACCAAACACAGCAACATCCCGCTGACGGGGAAGGCGTGCGTGAGCTGCCACGATCCCCACAGCACGAAGGCAGCGGGCAGCAAGCTCGTCTACGCAAACCGGCATCCACCCAACGCGGACAAGGACTGCAGTGTCTGTCACGACAGC
>CAZPUV010000193.1:0-5417 GCA_964589805.1 uncultured bacterium
GGCAGTGCATGCACAGCCTCCGAACGTACAGGTCGCCGTACTCGGCGACATACGTCAGCGCGCCGGCGGAAAGGTCCTTGATTTCGTCCACATCCGTGGTAAGGCCGTGCGCCTGCAGGCAGGCCTCCGTGCAGGCGCCACAGCCAACGCATCGTGAGATGTCGATCAACAGAGCTCTGGTGTCGTGTCTCATCTTCGCCACTCCCTAGGTCAGCAGGAACTCGTGTACGATCCGTTTCCACTCGTCCGCGGGCAGGTGCTCCGCGAAATCAGCCACCGGCTCCCCGCCGTCCTGCAGTACGGAGCCCGAGAGCGCCATCAGCTGCATGTCCAGCCGCGCGCGGGCGTCTTCCGTCCAGCGGCGAGCGAGCGTGCCGCTCATCAGATTCCGGAGTCCGCTGGCGAGGTCGTGCGACCGGATCTTGACGAGCCAGCCGCGACCGTACGGTTCGTCCGTGGCGAGCGACGGCTGTTCCTCGAGACGCGGGTTGACCTCGATCACTTCACCGGAAAGCGGCGACACGAAATCCGCACTGCCGACCGCCGACGTCACCTGGAACGCGGTACGACCCGCCGACAGCCGCGAACCGGTTTCGGGCAACGCGACGCCCTTCGCGGCGCCGACGAGCCGGCGTGCGAAGTCGTCCATGCCCACCGCGGCGGTGTCGGCACCCAGCGGGCGGACCCAGATGTGTCCCTGGTGATAGCGGAGATCTTCGGGAAGCTGATAGCCCCCCACCCACACCGGCTCCGCGGCGAGCGGGAGCGGGAATGGATCCGACGAATCTGCCTGAACGGGCTCGACGACCCGGCGGCCGAACGCGTAGTCGAGCGTCATGAAGACGGCGATCATCAATAGTATGAGTAGAACAGTCATGGCGTAACCTCCTTGTGTCCTTGTGCCGCTTTTTCACAAAGGAAGGAACGTGCCGCAACTGTCCGGGACGCCATCGACGCCTGGAAGTGCATTGAAACAAACGCGGTTGGAAGTTGGTGGGCGTCGCCACACCGGTGCTCGCCCGGCACAGCGAGTGCAGAGAATTCCGACAACAACCCGGCGACCCGTCGCGCTGTCACTCGCAACCGATTGACGGCCTTGAGGTTCTTCGACTGCGGAACCATCCCACACCACCGTGGCGGAAATCGACAGTGCGTCGGCTGTCACCGCCGGGCAGGATTCGAGATCGGCGAATGGCTCCTTGCGGCCGCGGGGCCGCCGTTGTCGGGAATCCGTCCGACTCTCATTCTCCGTCTCGCGAACGGTCGCGTCAATAGAGATATCCGGGCCTGAATCTATAATGATGACACCGAGAAACACCGACACCGACGCCACAAATCCGGTTGTCTGCAAGCGGATTCTTGTGTTAGAATCGTCGTGCTAAGGGCCCATTCGCATAACATCGTTTTCAGCAAAGCGGGGCCGGTGTGAGTCGGGGAGGCCAGAAGTCATGGCACCTCACATGGATTCTGGGTGCATTACACACTGATGTCTGGAGAAACCAAGATGATCCATCGCTACTGTGCATTTCTCATGATCATTGCGCTGGCGTTTGTCGTGGCCGCGCCGGCTGCGCTCGCCGCTGATGCGCCGACAATCAGCGCGGGGGCCAGCGGGCACGGCAAGCAGGCGATCATTGTGACGGCCGGCGCGACCGGTCTGCCGGACGGGTTCACCCTCTGGTGGATGGACGATGCCACGTTTGCGTCGTACGGCCGCACCTGGCCGGCGACCGAAGTTCCGTCGCAGGGCGCCGTGGAGTTCACCGGCGCGCCGACGCTCAACACGTTCGGCGGTCAGTACACGACGTTCAAGCTCGCGCCCGGCGAGACGATCACGATCGAGGTCGGCGACCTGTTCCAGGAAACCGGCGTCGCGGGGACGACCACGGAGCTCGACTACGGCAAGAAGTACCACTTCGTGGCGTTTGCGATCGACGCCGGCGGGAGCGCGGCGAGCGGCCTCAGCAACACCGTGTCAGCGTTCACGACCAACAGCACCAACTGCACGTACACGCAGGGGTACTGGAAGAACCACCCGAACGCCTGGCCCGTGATGTCGTTGACGCTCGGCAACGTCACCTACACGAAGGCCGAGCTCTTGAGCATCCTCAACCAGTCGGTTCAGGGCAACGGCCTCGTGAGCCTCGCGCACCAGTTGATCGCGGCGAAGCTCAACATCGCGGCCGGAGCGGATCCGACCGACGCTTATGCGGCCATCGTGGCCGCGGACGCGCAGATCGGGAACCTCGTCGTGCCGCCGGTGGGCACGGGGTATCTCGCCCCGAGCCAGACCAGCAGCAAGACGCAGACGCTCGACGACTACAACAACGGCGTCATCGGACCCGGCCACTGCGGCTCGGTGCCGGTGGAGCAGAAGACCTGGGGCAACGTCAAGGCGCTGTACCGCTAGTTTTCACGTCGAGAAGGTTGTTGAGGAAGCCCGTCGCGCTTTTCGCGGCGGGCTTCTTCCTTTTGTTTATCGGACCAGGACCATCTTGCGGGAGAGTCGCTGCTTGCCCGCGACCAGACCGTACAGGTAGGTACCCGACGACACCGGTCGTCCGGCGCTGTTCCGGCCGTTCCACGCGATCGTGTGCCGGCCTTCCGGAAGCATGCCGTCGACCAGGGTTGCGATGACCGCGCCGCGCACGTCGTACACGCGGAGCTGGACGTGCGAGGCAGCATCGAGCACGAACGGGATCGTCGTCGCGGGGTTGAACGGATTGGGCACGTTCTGGCCGAGCGCCAGGGCGAGCGGCGGGGTCTCGACCGAGAGCGCGAATGAGCGCGTCTCTTCCCCGTCCGCGTGGACGGCCGCCAGTTGATAGGTGTACCGGGTTCCGGCGCCGGTTTCGTGGTCGGCGAACGACCTGCGCGCGGGCTCGATGAGACCGGCGGACAGGGGCCGCTCCACCCCGTCGGGTCCCGTGCGGTAGATCCGGTATCCGAGGACGATCTCGTCCGCCTCAACCGTCCAGGAGAGGAGCACGCCGCCGTCGATGACGCTCGCGTCGAACGTCGAGATCAGCACGGACACCACCACGATGTCGACCGATCGCTCCTGCGAATACGCGCTCAGCATCCCCGCGTAGTTCCGGCACTGAATCGCGAAGTAGTGGCGTCCCTGCACGAGAGAGCAGACGTCGAGGAACGATCCGGCGCCGACGCTGACCGACTGGTCATATTGCGGCGCGTCCCCCGCCGCGACCGAGTTTCGCCCGTACGAGACCACGTAACCGACCACGGTCGGATCACCGCTGGGAATCCAGCTCGCGCGAGCGCAGGAGGGATCGCTCGTTTCCAGCGTGGTGAACAGCGGCGGGACGGGCGGCTGGAGGTCGGGATTCTCGCCGGCGACGACCGAGACCACGTCTCCGATGGCGACATCCATGCCGACCGCCATGGCACCGGCGGGGCCGGAATAGACGCTCGTGAAGTCCGCCGAGTTGACGCGAACCTGGTAGGACGTGTCGGGGGTCAGGTTGAACACGTACAACCGGACGGGTTTCGCGATCGCGCGCTGGAAAGAGCCCGCGATCGTGATGACGAGAAACGCGGAGCATGCTCCGCGAAGAAGGGCTCGCTGCATGGTCGCTCTCCTTCGGCGCCGCGGGACGGGCGGGTGACGCGCCGCGACCCCGGGCGCGCGGTGCGATGGCCCGGGATGAGTGACAGTTTGTGGCGTCCTCATCGTGCAAACGCCGTGCACGAACACGACCGTGCGCGCAGGCCGCTTCCCGGACGATCACGGAGTGCGATTTCGATCCTCGTCGTCGTGGTGCGCGGGGTGGAGTGTCCGGATACGGCGCCGCGATTCCACCCGGGCCGCGGGAGAGCAGCGGGCTGCGGATGATGTCTGCGGGAGGCCGGCGATGAAGAATGCGGAAAGGTGTGCGCCCGTTTCCGGATCGACGAACGGGTTGCCGGGAGGGGACGCAATGGTTATGATGCGTCGACCCATGACCGTTGAATTCACGTTAGGTAGAGAAAAGGCGGCGCGTGCTCGGCACCGACGCGTTGCATCCGCGCGGGTCGCGTTGGCTCTCGCCGCGGCCGCGGTCGCATTTCCGTGCGAAACGCCCGCGCAGGTTGCAGGAACACGGACGGGCGATATCGAACTCGTGAGCGCGGGTCTCGTCTCAGACGCGAGTTCGATTGCCCCCGGTCAGCCGCTTCGCCTCGCTGTGCGCCTGAAGCCGAACGATGGCTGGCACCTCAACTGGCTCAACCCCGGCGACGCGGGACTCGCACCGAGCGTCAAGTGGAGCCTCCCGAAGGGATTCACCGCCGGGGTTCAGTGCTGGCCCCTGCCGGAGCGCCACCGGGCCGGCCCGCTCGTCATCTTCGGATACTCGGGGGAACTCCTGCTCGTGATCGACGTACGACCACCCGCGGGCCTCGCGCCCGGCAACGACGTCGAATTCCGCGCGGATGTCTCGTGGCTGGCGTGCAAGGACGCATGCGTTCCCGGGACCGCGACGGTGTCGATCACGCTGCCGGTCGAACCTTCCCGGCGCCTCGACGGAACCTGGGGCCCGGCCATCGACGCGTCGCTTCGGCGCTGCCCGCAGCCGTCCGGGATGTGGAACGTGGCGGCGCGGCTGGACGACGCCGGCACGATCGCGCTCGACATCCAGAACGTGCTCGGCGATGACGCCCGAATCGACGACGTGTTCTTCTTTCCCTACGAGCCCGGGTTGATCGAAAACGCAGCACCGCAGCGGCTCTCGGTGCTCGCAAGCCCCACCGGAAGAGCCGCCTATCAGCTTCGTGTGGAGCTTTCGCGAATGGCCGCCGGGATCCCGCCCCGCCTCTCGGGGATTCTGGTCTCCAGGAGCGGCTGGTCCGACGGCAAGGAGGCACGGGCGATCGCAATCGACGTGCCGCTCGAGCGCCGCTAGCAACTGTTGCATCGCAAGGAGGAGAATCCAATGTTCGTTCATGGTCGCACAATTACCCTGGCCGCAGTGGCCGCGTTCGTGCTCGCCGGACCGGCGGTCCCCAGCGCGAAGGATGCGGACAAGATGGAAAAGCCCGCCGCGGAGATAGACAAGCCCGCGCCGGTCTTCGAACTCGGGGGTATCGACGGGAAGACATACCGGCTCGATGAGCATCGCGGGAAATACGTCGTGCTGGAGTGGATCAACTTCGACTGCCCGTTCGTGAAGAAGCACTACAACTCGGGCAACATGCAGGCGCTGCAGAAGAAATACATCGACGCCGGCGCCGTGTGGTTCACCATCTGTTCGTCCGCCCCCGGCAAGCAGGGCAACTACGAACTGGACGTCCTGAAGAAGATGACCGTCGAGCAGAAGCTCGCGTCCACCGCCTATCTTCGCGACCTGAACGGCGCGGTCGGCCGCGCGGCGTACGCGAGGAGCGTCTGCATGATGTACCCCGTGGTCTCGGGGTACGAG
>CAZPUV010000194.1:0-5401 GCA_964589805.1 uncultured bacterium
TACGTGCACAAGGACAACCCGATCGAATCGATCACGCTGCAGCAGGTGGATGCGGTCTTCTCGAAGACGCGCAGGGGTGGCGGCACGGAGGACATCACCACGTGGGGACAGCTGGGTCTGACCGGCGAGTGGGCCAACAAGCCGATCAGCCTGTACGGACGCAACTCGGCGTCGGGAACGTACGGTTACTTCAAGGAGCACGCCCTCTTCAAGGGCGACTTCAAGGACGCGGTGAAGGAGCAGCCCGGCAGTTCCTCGGTGGTTCAGAGCGTGGCCAGCGACCGCTACGGAATCGGCTACAGTGGAATAGGCTACAAGACGGCCGACGTTCGCGCGGTTCCCGTCAGGGCAAACCGCACTTCGGAAGCGATTCCGGCGACGGCGGAGTTCGCGTACACTGGCGCCTACCCCCTGGCCCGGTTCCTGTACGTGTACGTGAACCACAAGCCGGGGGGCGAGCTCGATCCCCTGCGACGCGAGTTCATCCGGTTCATCTTCAGCAAAGAGGGTCAATCGAGCGTGATAAAGGACGGGTACTACCCCGTGAATGCGAAGATCGCGTCCGAGGAACTCGCGAAGCTCGGCCTCGATGCCGGCAACCGCTGAGCGCGACATGATCCATTGATCGAAGAATGATCGTGCCGGCGGGCGATGCCGCGCAAAGCCCGCCGGCGACCGCTCTCCATGATGAAACGCGAACGAACACGAACACACCGCACGCGGTGGACGGTGAAGGCGGCGGATCGTATCGCCGCCGTCGCCATTTCCGTCGGGGGGGCGGGGACCATCCTCGCCGTCTCCGCCGTGTTTCTGTTCCTCGTCAGCGTCGTCGTTCCGCTGCTTCGTTCCGGTGACGCGGAGTCCGTCTCCGAGGTGCCGGTCTCTCCGGAAGCGACCGTACTTCGCGTGGGTGTCGACGAGTATCGCATCGCGGGCTGGACGCTCTCGGCGGACGGGGCCGTGCGTGCATTCCGGCTCGACAA
The DNA here is from genome assembly GCA_964589805.1 of uncultured bacterium. Lineage (GTDB taxonomy): Bacteria > Krumholzibacteriota > Krumholzibacteriia > WVZY01 > JAKEHA01 > JAKEHA01. The sequence continues at coordinate 984 of CAZPUV010000194.1, forward strand.
CGGAGACACGCTTGCGACGAGAGAGATCGCGCACGCCGACTCGCTCTCCGTGGTCTCCTGGGACGTCGAAAACGGTTCGTTCGCGGTCGGGCAGCTGGACGGGTCTGTCATCCTGGGACGGATCCGGTTCCGCACCGATTTCCCCGGACCGGATGTGGTTCCCGGTGCCGCGGGGCTCTCACCGGGCTCGATCGTCACCGGTGACGGCGCCGTGATGGAAGTGACCGCCGACGGTACGATTCGCCGGCAGTCACTCGTGGTCGATGTGGAGGCGCGCCTTCCAGCGGTCACGCCGGGCGCGGTGCGCGTGCTCGATCATGTCGACACGGGAAACGGGTACGTAGTCGCCGCAATCGGCGCGGTCGACACTGTCTCGATACTGAATCTCGACAGGCGTGAGAACGATTTCACCGGGGAAGTGACACTCGAGATCGTACGCGGCTGGCTGCCGCCGGATTCAAACGGCGACCACCCGGCGCACGTCGCGGTCATGGCGGCGGGGGCGGCTGTCTACGTGATCGGCGGCGATGGCACGGCGCGGGTATGGAACACGCGGGACGTCGCGTCACCCGGAATCATGGCGTCGGGGGCACTCGCCGGGAGCGGCCACGGGCTCACCGCGGTATCCACGCTGCTCGGGCGGCAGACGGTTCTCGCGGGACAGTCGGACGGTGCGGTCGACGCGTGGTTCACGTACGAGGCGCAAGCGGAAGGGGCGGGTGGTCCACGCGCTTCGCTGGGAAGCCCGCAGCACTTCAAAGGCGGCGGATCCGCGGTCACCGCCCTGGCGACGTCGGCGCGCGCGCGCGTCTTCGTCGCCGGCCACGCCGACGGACGCGTTCGCGTGCTGCAGGCCACCAGCGGCAAGCGGGTGGTCGACCTCGATCTCGGCGACCGGCCCGTGGACGCCGTCGCCTTCTCGCCGAAGAACGATGGCCTCGTGGTTCTCGCGGGCGGAATGCTGCACGACTTCGACCTGGACCTCGGGCATCCCGAAGCCACGCTGCGGGCGATGTTCCGCCCCGTGTGGTACGAGGGATACTCCAGGCCGGAGCACGTGTGGCAGTCGTCGGCCGGGACCGACGACTTCGAGCCCAAGCTCGGCATGTGGCCGCTCGTGTTCGGGACGTTGAAGGCGACCTTCTACTCCATGCTCTTCGGCGTGCCGCTGGCGCTCCTCGCAGCCATCTACACGAGCGAGTTCATTCCACCCGGTACGCGGTCCAAACTCAAGACCGTGGTCGAGTCGATGGCGAGCCTGCCCAGCGTGGTCCTGGGCTTCCTGGCAGCCCTGGTGATCGCGCCGTTCGTCCAGCGCGTGGTGCCGTCGGTGATCGTGGCCTTCGCAACCACTCCGGGTCTGCTGCTCGCGGCCGGATACGTGTGGCAGATGCTTCCGCAGGAGACGTCCCGGCGTCTCGGCCGCTTCAGGCTGCTGATTCTGGTCGCCGTTCTTCCGCTTTCGATCCTCCTCGCCGGTGTGCTCGGGCCGTGGATGGAGCGTGGCTTCTTCGGTGGCGACATGATGGCCTGGCTCGCCGGACGCGGGGGAAGCGCTTTCGGCGGGTGGTTCCTGCTGTTGCTGCCGGTGAGCGCCGTGGCCGTCGTCTTCCTGGCGGGCCGGATGACGGGGGAACTGATGCGCGGGATGGCGTCCCGCTCCACGCGCGACCGCATCGCCTCGCTGGATCTTGTCCGTTTTCTGGTCGGGGTGATCGCGACCATCATGTTTTCGGTTCTGGGCGCGGCCGTACTCACGTCCCTGGGCGTCGACGCGCGCGGCGGCATGATGGACACGTATGTGCAGCGAAACTCGCTTGTCGTCGGCTTCGTGATGGGCTTCGCGATCATCCCCATCATCTATACGATCGCCGAGGACGCGCTCTCGGCGGTTCCCGACCACCTGCGTGCCGCGTCGCTCGGCGCTGGCGCGACCCCGTGGCAGACGGCCGTGCGTATCGTGCTGCCCACGGCGATGAGCGGGCTGTTTTCCGCGATCATGATCGGTCTCGGGCGCGCCGTCGGGGAAACGATGATCGTGCTGATGGCGGCCGGGAACACACCCGTGCTGGAGATGAACATATTCAACGGCTTCCGGACTCTCTCCGCGAACATCGCCACCGAGCTCCCCGAGGCGGTACGTGACAGCACGCACTACCGCACGCTGTTTCTGGCCGCGCTGCTTCTCTTCCTCATGACCTTCGTCGTCAACACGGTGGCCGAGGTCGTGCGACTTCGCTTCCGCAAGAGGTCGGCGCAGATATGAGTACGACGCGAGACGGCGGATTCGGAAAGAGAACGCGCGCGCGGGGCGGCACGTCATTGCTCGCCCACGGCGAGAACATGCTCTGGGTGATGGGCGGCACGCTGGCGATCTGCATCGTGATGATCGTTGGGTTGCTGGCGCTCGTCGTCTACCAGGGGGCCGCGACCTTCTGGCCTCGCCCGGTGGTTTCGGTAACCCTCGATGGCGGGCGCTCGATCATGGGCGAAGTGACGCGCCGCGAACACTTCGAACCCGCAGACGCGGATTCCACGGTTTCCGTCCCCGACGGCGAGGTCCGGCGTCTCTTGCGGACCGGCAACTTCGAGGTGACCGGATCTCACTTCGAGTGGGTGGAGGACCGGGCCACGCTCCAGCGGGAGCGGCCAGAGTGGGCCGTGGTGCTCGAACGGCGGGAGTGGGGCCGTTTCTACGGCGTTCCGGCCGCGTTTACGACGGACGGGCTGCCGGTGGCACGCGGTCCCGAAGCTGCGTGGCGCGAATTCGAGTCGGTGCATGGCCAGGTGACGAGGCGCGTCGACCGCCGCCACCTGCTCCAGAAGCACGACTTCGGCAAACTGCACGCGCAGGCGGAGAAAGTGCGCCTGGCCATCCGGGAGAAGGAACTGGAGTTCGGCGCCGACTCGCCCGAGCACGAGCGGATGCGACGCCGGCACGACGAAGAGATGGCTGCGATCGAGGCCCGCGGACAGACGCTCGCGGAGGAGATCCGCCTGCTCGACGAGGAAAACGCGCGTTTCGCGATCCTGATGGCGACCGCGGGTGGAGACACCGTGCCGATTCCGGTAGCCGATGTCGTGCGCGGCTATCCCGCCAACCGGCTGGGCACGCTGGAGAAGCTCGGCATATACGCGTCGCGCTGGAAGGAATTCCTGACCGCCGATCCCCGCGAGGCGAACAGCGAAGGTGGCGTGTGGCCGGCCATCGTCGGAACGGTGATCATGACGCTCCTCATGTCGCTTGCGGTCGTGCCCTTCGGAGTCCTGGCCGCGCTCTATCTGCGTGAGTACGCGAAGGCCGGCGTGATGGTGAGCGCGGTACGCATCGCGATCAACAACATGGCCGGGGTTCCGAGCATCGTCTTCGGCGTGTTTGGTCTCGGGTTCTTCTGCTACATCATCGGGGGTTCGATCGACCAACTCCTCTTTTCCGAAAAGCTGCCGAATCCCACCTACGGAAAGGGCGGCGTACTGTGGGCGTCGCTGACGCTGGCGCTGTTGACCCTTCCCGTCGTCGTGGTGTCCACGGAGGAGGCCCTGGCAGCGGTGCCGCGGTCGATGCGCGAGGGATCGTATGCGTGCGGAGCGAGCAAGTGGCAGACGATCCGCCGCATCGTCTTGCCGCGGGCGATGCCTGGCATCATGACGGGGTTGATCCTCGCCATGGCGCGCGGTGCCGGCGAGGTGGCTCCGTTGATGCTGGTGGGTGCGGTGAAACTCGCTCCCGAACTCCCGCTGGACGCCGTTGCGCCCTATCTGCACCCGGACCGAAGCTTCATGCACCTGGGCTTCCACATATTCGACCTGGGGTTCCAGAGCCAGAACAGCGAAGCGGCCAAGCCGATGGTATTCACCACAACACTGCTTCTCATCAGCATCATCGCGGGTTTGAACATAGCCGCCGTGTGGATGCGGACCCGATTGCGGCGGAGGTTCGTCGGTGGTACGTTCTGAACCGACAAACGGCAGGGATTCATTCATGACCGACCCTATGAACAACTCCACACCCCCGGAACAGAACCCGCGAACGGGCGGCGCGGAGCGTCTGGACGCGATCGCGCGCGGCGAGAAAGTGCCGACCACGGTCCACGACGCCGTCGCCAGGGAGCAGGCCGTGCTGGACGTGCGCTCGTTCGATTTCTGGTACGGAAGCAAGCAGGCCCTGTTCTCGATCGGCATGGGAATGCCGGTCGGGAAGATCACGGCCATCGTCGGCCCTTCGGGATGCGGCAAGTCGACGCTGCTCCGGTCGATCAACCGCCTGAACGACCTTCTCGATGACGTTCGGATAGAAGGCGACATCCTGCTGAACGGAGACTCGATCTACGGAAGATCGGTCGACGTAATCGAGCTGCGCAAACGCATGGGGATGGTGTTCCAGAAGTCCAACCCGTTCCCGATGAGCATCTACGAGA
>CAZPUV010000195.1:0-5389 GCA_964589805.1 uncultured bacterium
ATCGGGAGCGATCCAACCGTGGATGAGTGTACCACGTACATCTGGTTCTCGATCGCCCGGGCGTGGGCACAGTAACGGACTCTCAGGAAGCCCTGGCGGTCGTCGGTGCAGCTCGGCACGATGAGCACGGTGACCCCCTCGCGCGCGGCCACTCGCGCGAGCTCGGGAAACTCGACGTCGTAGCATACATTGACGGCCACGCGCCCGAAGTCCGTCTCCATGATGCGCAACTCATTGCGTGGCTTGACGAACCACTCCTCCCGCTCGAAGCGGGTCATGTGGATCTTGCACTGCGAAACGTAGTCCCCGCTCGGCCCGAAGAAGAAGCACTCGTTGTGAATCTCGTCCTTGTCGCTGCCGTTGGACGGAATCGTGCCCGCAGAGATGTACAGATTGTGTTCCTTCGCCAGCTCCGCCATGAGATTCACGAACCGGTCGCGCTGTCTGGCCAGCGAGCGAATCAACTCATGAATCGGCCGGCGGATGTCCTCCAGCGTGAGCAGCTGGAGCGTGAAATACTCGGGGAAGACCAGCAGATGGCAGCGATAGTCGGCAGCGGTGTCGACGAGCCCCTCGACCTGGTTCTTGAACTGGTCGAACGACGTGATCGGCCGGATGAAATACTGGAGCGATGCCACGCGTATGCGATTCAATGTTCTTCCTTTCCGCGCCGATGCGCTCTCAACGAGCGCGCCACACGTCTTCGGGTCCCCGCTGCAGCTGGTCGACCAGGTCGGTCACGCGTACGTGGATCTCGTCACGCACCCGTCGGAACACCGCGAGCGAGCGCCCCACCGGATCCTGTACCTTCCAGTCGACGGCGACGCCCTGGAAACCCTTCGGCACCAGCAGGCGGGCGGGCACGGGGGCCATGGAAATCACGATGTCCATGTCCTCGACCGGCACCGCTTCGAGCCCGTTCGACGTGAGACGCGAGATGTCGACGCCTACCTCGCGCATGATCTCGATTGCGTCTTCGCTCACCACACCGGTCGCGTTGGTGCCTGCGCTGTAGACGTCGAGAAGGTCGCCCCCCAGCTTGCGGGCGAAACCCTCGGCCATGGGGGATCGGCACATGTTGCCGACGCAGACGAAGAGGACGCGGGTTTTCCTTACAGGGATCATCTTGGCTGCGAACCCGTTCTCAACTTATCACGACTTGACGCCGCGATACAATGCTGCGATGCCCCCGGTGAGCCGCCGCGATTCGACGCGCCGCAGGCCCGCCCCGGAGAGGAGGGAGCGCACTTCTGACGCTTCCACGAAACCCCGGATCGACTCCGAGAGATACCCGTACGCCTCGGGCGACCCCGAAATGAGCCTCCCCGCAACCGGCAGCACCGTCCCGAGATAGAGGCGGTAGCCCAGCAGCGCGGCACCCCGGGGCGGCAGGAATTCGAGTATGACGAGCCGCCCGCCCGGCTTCAACACGCGCGCCATTTCGCGAAGACCCGTCTCGTAGTCGGGCAGGTTGCGCAACCCGAATGCGATCGAGACCACGTCGACGGAGGCGTCGGCGAACGGCAGCGAGAGCGCGTCGCCTTCCACGAGTGTCACCGGCCGCGCCAGTGTCGCACGCTCGATTTTCTCCCGTCCGACCTCGAGCATCCCGGCCGACGGGTCCAAACCGGTGATCTCCGCCGCCCGGGTCCGGCGCGCGAACTCGATCGCGACGTCCGCCGTGCCGGTGGCGACGTCGACGACGCGCTCGCCGGCGTGCGCGCGGGCGTAGGCGACGAGCGCCCGTCTCCACTGCCGGTCGACGTTGAAGCTCAGGACGTGATTGAGCAGGTCGTAGCGCCGCGCGATCGCGGTGAACATCCGCGGCGTGCGCGACTTGTCGGCGACGAGCGCCTCCACGCCGGCCGCATCTACTTTACGACGATCGACGGCGATCATTCCGCGACCAGCCGGTAGATCTTCGTGGGCTCGTTGCGCGGATCATGGGCGCACACGAACAACTCGCCCGCGTCGTCGCACCCGAAGCTCGAGATCAGCACCCGCGCTTCGGTGAGCACGCGGTGTTCCACCGTGCCGTTCGTGACGCGCAGTGCCCAGATGCGACCACTGCCGTAATCCCCGTACACGTACCACCCGCGGAGATCGGGCAGGGCGGCTCCGCGGTAGACGTACCCGCCCGTGACCGAGATGCCCTGGTCGCGCCCGTACGCCCAGACGGGGTCGGCGAAGCCGGTCGTCTCCGCGCACCCCGCCGAGCGCTCGCCGGCCGGCTGGTAGGGGTGGAACCCCTCGCGGCAATCCCACCCGTAGTTCTTACCCGCCTCGATCAGGTCGATCTCCTCCCACGTGACCTGCCCCACGTCCGCGGCCCAGAGTTGCCCGGTTTCGGGGTCGAACGAGAAGCGCCACGGGTTGCGCAGTCCCCAGGCGAAGATCTCCTCCTTCCATCCATGATCGTTGCCACGGAGCGGATTGTCGGGCGGAATCGTGTACGGGTGCCGCGCGACGTCGAGGCGCAGGATCTTCCCCAGCAGCGACGAACGGTCCTGCGCGTAGCCGCGCGGGTCACCCCCGGCACCGCCATCCCCCATGGCCACGTACAGGTAGCCGTCCGGGCCGAAGGCGATCTGTCCGCCGTTGTGATTCGCCCACGGCTGGCCGATCTCGATCACGGGGCGTTCGCTCGCGGCATCCGCCGCGTCTGCCTCCGGGCCCGCCGTGAAACGGCTGACGCGCGTGATGCGCCGCAGCAACTTCGTCGCGGTGTAGTCGACGAAGAACGTCCCGGTGCGCGGGAAGTCCGGTGCGAACGCCAGCCCCAGCATGCCCATCTCGTTGCCCTCGCGATTCACCCGCGCGCGCAGGTCGAGGAAGATCGTGGACCCGGTCGCGTCGCCATGGTTGTCGAACACGCGGATCACCCCGTCCTGCTCGACGACGAACAGTCGGTTGCTCCCGTCGCGCGCGGACTGCAGGTCCACCGGGCGGCGGAACTCGAGCGCGGGGAATGCCTCCACGAGCCGGTACCGTTGCTGGGCCACCGACGCCGACGGAAGCAGCGCGAGCGCCAGCAGCAGCCACCGCACCCGCTTCACGGCTGCACCTCGGTCTGCTCGATGCGGTAGAGCGCGCTGGGCGTTCCGTCGCCGAAGTACGCTGCGACGAGCAGCTCTCCGTTCTCGGCGACACCGAAGGTCGAGATGAAGTGGCCCGTGTCCTTCAATACTTCGCTCTCCGCGGGCGATCCGTTCTTGAGCGCCCAGACGATTCCGGTGATGTAGTCGGCGTAGACGTAGCGCCCGGTGAGCGATGTGGCCGTGGGACCGCGGTAGACGTATCCGCCCGTGATCGAGCTTCCAACGTCGTGCCCGTATTCGAAGACGGGATCGACCAGGTTCACGGCGGTAGCACACGCCGGGGACCGCGACCCGGTGTACACATGGGCGCCCTCGCGGCAATCCCAGCCGTAGTTCGCACCGCTGGTGATGATGTCGATCTCCTCCCATGCGTTCTGCCCCACGTCTCCGGCCCACAGAACATCGGACGCCGCGTCGTAGGATATCCGCCAGGGGTTGCGCAGACCGTACGCGAAGATCTCCTCGCGGTAGCCGTGGATGTTCAGGGCGAAGGGGTTGTCGGACGGAATGCCGTGGTAGGGCGGCGTGTCGACGTTCATGTCCACATCGAGACGCAGGATGCTCCCGTGGAGCGTCGTCCGGTCCTGGCCGTTGTCGTAGGGATCGCCGCTGCCGCCCTCGTCACCGACTCCGAGGCAGAGGTATCCATCGCCGTCGAAGCACATCCCCCCGCCGTTGTGGTTGTCGGCGCGCTGCGACAACTCGAGCAGGATCTTCTCGCTGGCCGGGTCGGCGGCGTCAGGGTCGCCCGCACTCACGCTGAACCGGGAGAGACGCGATCGCCGGTCGCCCGGCGCACCGGTCGTATAATAGACGAAGAAGTACCCGTTCGACGCGTACTGCGGGTGGAACACCAGACCGAGGAGGCCGAGTTCACTCCGCGGCGCGAACGCGACCGACGCGGTGATGTCGAGAAAGACCGAGGTCGCGGCCGCCCCGGGGTCGTTGGGAAACACGAGCACCCTGCCCGTCTGCTCCACCACGAAGAGCCGGTCGCTCCCGTCGCCGGCGTTGCGGACATCCACGGGCCGCGCAAAGGACAGGCCGGGGAAGGCGTTCACCAGGTCGTAGGTGTAGGTCGCGTCCGGCGGCGGCTGGACGGTCCGTTTCGGTTTCGCGGGGTCGTCCTCGCAGGCCATCGCCAGGAACGCGAATCCGGCGAACCACGCCGCGTGATTACGCACTCTCATGAGAGCTCTCCTTCCAACTGTCGAGCAGCGTTTCGAGCAGGGCGTTCGCGGCGTCGAACCTCGACGGAGTTGCGAGCATGTCCGCGCGCGTCTGCACGTACGGGCCGGACCCCATGGCCTTCCCGCAATGCACGACCATCTCCTCGATGTCCGCGGGCGTCACCTCGAGATGGAACTGAAGCGCCAGCACGCGGTCGCCCCAGGCGAAGGCCTGCTGCTCGCAGGCGGCGCTCCGCGCCAGGTGCACCGCGCCTTCGGGGAGATCGAACGTGTCTCCGTGCCAGTGGAACGGAACGAACTCGCGCGGCAGCCGGAAGCGCGCGTGCTCGCGCCCGGCGCCGGTCGCTTCCACCCCGAACCAGCCGATCTCCTGGAAACGGTTCCGGTGCACGCGCGCGCCCAGTACGTCCGCGACGAGTTGCGCGCCCAGGCACACGCCGAACACGGGCTTTCCCGCGTGGAGCGCCCGTTCGATCAGGCGCTTCTCCTCCGCGAGCCACGCGATGACGCGCTCGTCGCCCACCCCCATCGGACCACCCATGACGACGAGCGCTTCCACGTCTTCGCCGGCCGGAAACGGCTCGCCGGCGAACGCGCGCACGACGCACATGCCCACCGAGCGCGACTCCGCCCAGTCCGCGATGCGCGACGGCGGTTCGAACGGAACGTGCTGCAGGCAGTGGATCTTCTTCATTTCTTCTGCTCGTTGAGCGTCCAGTCGTAGTCCAGGAACTTGATCTCGTACTTCGCCGTCTCCAGGTACTTCTTCGCCTCGGGAGAGACGTACCGCGTCGCGAATGCCAGCACGGCCCGGCGCTCGATATCCGCGCCCGACGCATCCTTCGGCGCGTCCGGGACGAAGTCGGCCGCGAACCACTGCAAGATGCGCGAGACCCACACCTCGTTGCGCGCTCTGTCGATGCGGAAGTTCCCCGGGTCGGCCAGGAAGCGCCGCGCCTGGTCGTCGAGCTGCGCGTCCAGCCGGTCCCCCCCGTACGGTTCGCGCCGCAGCGGCGGGCAGGAGACGGCCGAGCACACGAGCGCCATGTGGATGCGCGGCTCCGCGAATTCCCTGCGGATGATCCGGTTCTCGATCTCGTC
>CAZPUV010000196.1:0-2495 GCA_964589805.1 uncultured bacterium
TTGGGCGCGCACCATGCCCGAGCGCCGGAAGTCCAGCATGGCCTTGCGATTGTCCTGATTGATGTGCGACAGGTCGAGCACCAGATGCGTGCGCGCGTCCATGCGACCGCGCAGGTAGAGCGACGAAAGCGAGAAGCCATCGTAGATGTCGAACGTCTCCGGCATCGTTGACGCAATGCCTTCCTCGTCGAAATAGATGCCGCCCAGGCGCACGCGGCCATCCCAGCGCGAGTCAGAGTCCGCCGCAACCGCGAAAGAGGCGGTTACTGCGAGCAGGACGATTGCAATCTTCAACGGGCGCATCGTATCTCCACCAACCTACAAGGAATGGCAGCCGCCTCCTCCCAGGAAGCACCCCTGGACCTCGAGCGACGAATCCAGGAGGTTGCGGTTCGTATAGGATCCGTGCACGTCCGTGTGACACTCACCGCAGGGCACTCCCGCCCACTGCGTGCCGTGCTGCACGCTGTTCAGGTGCCCGGGCACCGAGTGGCACTGCGAACACAGCGAGAAGTGCGGCGATTCGTAGCTCTGTTTCAGCAACCTCGGGAACATCGAGCCGTGCGGTGCGTGGCAGTTCAGGCACCCGCCCTCGTTGACCGAGTAGTCCACCGCGGCCTCGTGCTCGTACGGGAACGGACCCTGGAACTGCCCGTGGCACGTGACGCATGTCTCGCCGGGGCCGCCCGCTGTCCGCTGCTTGCGCGACTGCGCCACCGACGTGTGGCAGTCCCGGCATTCGACGATGCCGTCTTCCACGGGATGGTGGGACGGCATGGCGAATCCCGAGCGCGCGGACGCGTGGCAGGAGAAGCACAACTCGTTCCCGCGTTCCTTGAGAAGACCGGCGTGTTCGTTGCCGTGCACCTGGTGGCACGCATTGCACGCGAGGTTTGCATCGCCGTGCGGATCGCGCTCCCGCAGATTCAGCGTGTGCGGGTGCGCGTGACAGGTGCTGCACACCGATTGCAACGAGTCGGCCGAAAGCCGGCCGGGGTTGACCGGGCGGTGGGTTTCGGGATCGTCGACGTGTGCGGCGGTCGCCGCGCCCGCGTGGCACCCGAGACACGACACCACGTCTCCGCCCGCGGGATCGTGCGCCGTTCCCCGCATCGAGGACGCGGCGTCCTCGTGACAATCGAGACAGACGTCAGCGGAAACTCCCGCAGGTGCGGATGACCGGGCGGCGCGAAGACCCGGCAGAAGCGCCATCAGGCAGGCAAAGGCGACGAGAACGATCAACTCTGAACGGCGAAAGTGTCCCATGAGACCTCTTTCCCGACAGTAGCGAGAAGGATACCAAGGTCAAGCAGTATATGTCGTTGAGCTCCAGTTTTGCTCAGGTTCGGAACAAATCATTACAATCGATAATTACATGTCATTTCCCGTGCGCATCGTCACTTCCCGCACGTGGAAAAAAATCTGCCACCCGGGACATCTACTTCGTCTCGAGCTGGCGGATCCAGAGGAACAACGCCACGACCAGCACGGTCGTGAAGAGCGTCGCCATTCCGAATCCGCGGCGCCGCACAGTGTAGTCCCTGATCTGCGCCGCTGCTTCCTCGAGCGCGCTCCTGGCCTTTTCGACGCCTTCGTCCGTGCGTTCCTTCACACGATCGGCGTCGAAGGTGTGCACGAGCGTGCGCGCCTGGATGAGACTCTGGTGGGACTCCTGCAGCAGGAACGCGATGTCGACGTCGTCCATGCCGATCCGCTGGACTTCCTTCTGTGCAACGAGCGCTTCGTCGTAGACACCGGTGAGCGCCGTCAATTCGGCGTGAATCTTCCCCGCCACTTCGTACCCCGCATCCCCGTCCGAGTGACAGTCGAGGCACACCGAACCTTCCTGTGTCCCCACCATCTCGTCCGAGGTCTTGTGGACCGCGTGGTAGCCGTGGCACTCCTCGCACCCGTGGAAGCCCTCCTCCGCGAACGCTCGGCCCATCCGCGACTCGGAGAAGTACTGCATGTTGTTCACATGGCAATGGCCGCACACCTGACCGATGGACGATATCCCCGGGGGCGTCGCACCGTGGTTGCCGTGACAATCGTTGCAGGCCGGCGCGCCCGTGTCCTGGTTCTCCAGCAACGCCACGCCATGGACGCTCCCCGCGAATTCGTCGAACTGGCTCGTCGGGATTCCGTAGGACGCCATGTACGCGGCATCGGCGTGGCACCGGGCGCAGGTCTTCGGCACGTTCAGCGGATGGACCGCCGAGCGGGTGTCCGAGGCGGGGAGGATGCCGTGCGGCGTGTGACAACCGGTGCACGTCGCCACATTCCTGTCGCCCTTCTTGAGCTTCTGCCCGTGGACGCTGGTGAAGTACTGGCTCACCTGGTCGGTCGGTATGCGCGGCTGGTAGGCGCGCATGAACTCGATATCGGAATGACATCTTCCGCAGAGCGCGGGCACGTCCCCTGCGGCCGGGACCCCCCGGAATCCGGCCTTCTTCGACATCGCCTCGTCCGCGTCGTCCGTCGTGGGGTCGCCGCCG
>CAZPUV010000196.1:2505-5352 GCA_964589805.1 uncultured bacterium
CAGCCCGCGCAGGACAGGCCCTGCTTCATGTGGATGTCGTCCTTCAGGTAAGCGCCGGGCATCAGGTCCGCCGTGGAGTGGCAGGCGACGCACTGGTCCTCGGCGCCCGCACCTTCCGTGGCCGCGACCGCGAGCCGCGGCGATACGACCAGCCCACCCGCGGACAGTACCGCAGACAACGCCCACGTCACGACGCGGCGCCCGCGCAACATTGCAATCCAGCCGGCGGTCTTCATACCAGATAACCCCAGATCGTCAACACGACCATGTAGATGATTCCGAGAACCCCGATGACGGTGACCGGACGGAAACGCCCGTCTGCGCGCTTCTTCCTCTCCCAGAACGGGACCAGCATCCACGCGAGCCCCATCACCATGAAGGCCATGATCCCCAGCACCTCGCCCTCCATGAACAGCACGTGCGCGGGAATGAGTTTCAGGGTCTGGAACATGAACATGAAGTACCACTCGGGACGAATCCCCTGCGGCGCCGGCGCGAACGCATCGGCCTTCTCTCCGAGTTCCCACGGGAAGAACACGGCCAGGAACAGCAGCATGTTCAGCACCATCAGCCACAGGAGCGTGTCCCTCAGCAGGAAGTTCGGGAAGAACGGAATCATCTTCTTGCGTTCGGGCGGCAGCTTCTGGACGTGCTCCGGTTCGTGCATGCCCTGCCGCTGCACGAAGACCAGGTGGATGCCCAGGAACGCGGTGAAGATCGCGGGCAGGAGCGCGATGTGGATCGCGTAGAAGCGGGAGAGCGTTGCTCCCGTCACGTCCTCGCCGCCCCGGAGCAGAACCTTGGTCGCGTGCCCGATCACCGGAACCGCACCCGCGATGTCCGTCCCCACCTTGGTGGCGAAGAAAGCGAGTTCGTTCCAGGGCAGCAGGTAGCCGGTGAAACCGAAGCCCATGACCAGCACGAGCATCACGAAGCCCGTCATCCAGGTCAGTTCGCGCGGCTTCTTGTACGCCCGCGTGAAGAAGGTGCTGAACATGTGAATGAACACGAACAGCACCATCAGGTTCGCGGACCAGCTGTGCACGGAGCGGATCAGCCACCCGAAGGACACCTTGGTGGTGATGAAACGCACGCTCTCGAACGCGCTGGCCTCGTCCGGCTTGTAGTACAGGACGAGCAGGATGCCCGAGACCACCTGGACGATGAACAGGAAGAGCGCGACACCGCCCATGTAGTACCAGATGGTGTGTCGGTGCACCGGCACCTGCTTGTGGCGCATGAACTCGATCAGCGGCGCGATGTGGAACCGCTCGTCGATCCAGTGGAACAGCCGGGCTCCCGGGTTCCGCCCGCCTTCCGCGCGCTTCTCGGGCCGGACCGCCATCGCCTACGCCATCCTCGAGACGAGAATCTCGTCGTTGACCACGTTGACCGCGTACTCGTCCAGGGGGCGCGGTGGCGGTCCGGAGACGTTGCGGCCCCGCAGGTCGTAGAGCCCGTTGTGGCAGGCGCACCAGATCTGCTTCAGGTCGCCGCGGTATTGCACGATGCAATCCAGGTGCGTGCAGGTTGCGCTGAACGCGCGGAACTCCCCGGTCTCGGTCCGGACGAGGATCACCGGCTGGCGTCCGAACTTGACGATCTGGGCCGTGTTCGCCGCGAACTCGGACGCCGCGCCGGCCTTCACCGACTGCACGGTCGCCTCCGGAATCCGGGGGGGCTTGAGGTAGGAGATGACGGGGTAGAGCGCGCTGCCCAGCCAGCCGAGCAGTCCACCCCCCAGCAACAGCTTCGTGAAATCGCGGCGCGTCAGACTCATGTGGCGTCTATACACTGTTTCGCAGAACCTGAAAAGACCAAATAGTACGAATCCGCGTTTCCCGCGTCGCGAAGGATTGACACCGGGGTCACGCCCGCCGTAGCATGGGATCGGTATCCGAGCCGCATCGATTGAATGGCCGCGCCACCAACGATGAGGCTCACATCAATGATGAATCGCCACTTTCCGGCCGGCGCCGTCTGGCTCCTGCTGGCCGTTATCGTCTTTCTCCCCCCGGATCGGGCAGGTGCCCAGTCCTCCACGGATTCGTGCCTCGACTGCCATGACGACGCCGGCATGCGCTCCGACGCGGGCCGGGCGATCGGAATCGTCGCCGCGACGTTCCGCTCGGGCCCGCACGGCGAACAGGACTGCACCGACTGTCACAGCGCACCGGGCGACTACGACGACGTCCCGCATTACCGGAAGTACACGCCGGTCGATTGCTCGGGCTGTCACGACGACGCCAGCGCGGATTTCAGAGGATCAGTCCATGAAGATGTCCTGAAGGACCGGGACATGACCTGCACGACCTGCCACGATGTCCACTCGCGGCGCGGGGCGGATTACAGTTCCATGGACGGCTGCGGCACCTGCCACGACGACGCCGCCGCCGAGTACGCGCTGAGCGTCCACCGCAAGGGTCGCAAGCGCAACGGCGGCTCGGCCACGTGCGCGAGTTGCCACGGCAGCCACCACGTGATGGCGGTCGCGGATTCGGCTTCACCGGCCAACGCGCACAACATTCCGAAGCTCTGCGGCGATTGCCACGCCAAGCAACCTCCCGTCACCGCCGAGTACGTTCGCCTGCCGGTCGTCGTGCCCGGCTACCTCGAGTCGGTCCACGGCCAGGGCTGGCGCGAAGGAAAACACACGGCGGTGTGCACCAGCTGTCACGGCGCGCACGACTCCCGTATCGCGGAAGACCCGGAGTCGCACATCAATCGCAGGAACGTCGCGGAGACCTGCGGGCAGTGCCACGCGGCCATTACCGCCGAGTATGCGAACTCGATCCACGGGAAGGCCGTCGCACTCGGTGTCACGGATTCCCCCACCTGCATCGACTG
>CAZPUV010000197.1:0-5349 GCA_964589805.1 uncultured bacterium
GCGCACCGTGAGCAAGTGGTTCGATTCGGGTCAACTGCGCGGCTACCGCATTCCCGGCAGCAAGGACCGGCGTATTCCCGTGAGCAGTCTCGTCAAGTTCATGAAGAGCCACGGCATTCCGCTGGACGGCCTGATGAGCGGCAATACGCGCGTGCTGATCGTGGATCTGGCGCCGACGTGGGAACTCGCGTTCCTCACGTCGCTCATCGCGCGCGATCCGGCCTACGAGTGCGAAGTCTTCGTGTCCGGGCGCTGGCCTTCGCCGGCGGCGGGGAGACTCAAGCGCCCCGGCGATTTCGTTCCCGCGCTCGCCGGCGCGGACGCGGTCGTTCTCGCCTCCGTCGACGCCGATTTCGCATCGCAGTCCGTCGCGGACGCCATCCGGCGATTCGTGATCGACCGCGGGGGCGGCCTGCTCGTGCTGCCCGGACCGGGGTCGGTGTTCGAGAACGCCACGGTGTGGAACCGGCTCGCCGACGTGATACCGCTGCGCGGCGAACCGCCGTTCACGTTCACGCTCCAGTACACGGCCGTGGGTCCCGGGGCGAGCGTTTCCGCGAGTCCCATCACCGCACCGCTGATCCCGCTGCTCTCGCAGACGGACTGGCAGGACCGCGCGCCGCTGCTCGGGTTCTACGGCGGTCTGACACCCACGGCCGGGGGACAGGTGCTCGTGGGCGTGCGCGGCCGCACGGTACCCGCCCTCACCTTCGCGCCGGCGGGAAAAGGGCGCGTCGTGGTGTTTGCCGCCGGCCCCCTCTGGCGCTGGAAGTTCGTCGCGGAGAACAACAGTGTCTACGACGAACTCTTCTCGCGCGTGATCGACGTTCTCACGCGCGGGGAGGAGTCGGGGCGCTTCGTGCTCGTCGCCGACAGGAACGTGTTCGAAGCGGGCGAGTCCCCCGTTCTGCACGCCGAAGTTCTCAACGAGCGCCTCCAGCCGGTGACGGGAGCCCCCGTGCGGGTCGAGATCGCGCGTCTCGATTCGGCCGGCGTCGAGACACCGCTCGCGCAGGCGGCGATGCGCCGCGAGTCGCCCGACGCGTCGCGGCTCTCGGTTTCGCTGGACCCGTTGCCGTCGGGGCGCTACGTGGTGCGCGGCACCGCGGAGCTGCCCGACCGCACGATCGAATCGCGCCCGATGGAACTGCGCGTCTCGACTTCGTCGGTCGAATTCCAGCGCACCCCGCAGGATCGCGACGCGCTGGCGAGGATCGCCGGGCGAGCGGGCGGCGCCTACACCGTGCCCGCCGCCGCCGCCGAGGCCGCCGCGCACATTCCGCTAGATACGCGCCGCGTGCCGGTGGTGTCCGAGTCCGTGCTGCGTGCCGAAGCGCCCCTGTTCCTGCTGCTGCTGATTCTGCTGGCGACGGAATGGATCATGCGCAAGCGGGCGGGCATGATCTGACGCGGGAGATTCCCGTTGCGCGCGCGCGCCGCGCGCGCTAGACTGCCTTCCGAGGTGGTGGTGTGGTGATGGGCGGGTGTCTCTTCACGTCTTCTCTTCTCCTCTTCAGTATCACCGCGACGGCCGTTTCGGCGCGCGTGGTCGTCAACGAGCTCTACTACGATCACCCGGGCGCCGACGCCGGGCATGAGTTCGTGGAACTCGTGGATACAGATGACGCACCGGCCGACATCGGCGGGCTCTCGCTGGAATTCCACAACGGCTCGGGAAGCGGGTGGGTGGTGCTGTGGCGCGCCGCCCCGGGAACCGTGCTGCGCGCCGGGGCGCCCTTCGTGATCGGGGCGTCGCTGGTCTCGCCGGTCCCGGATGTGGTCGTCTCGCTGTCGCTCCAGAACGGGCCCGACGCGATCCGCATCGTGGCGGCCGACGGAACCGTGCTCGACCTGGTGGGCTACGGCGGGCTCGACGACCCGCTCCACGCGGAGACGAAGGGCGCGGCGGCCGTGCCGGCGGGTGCCTCCATCGCGCGCGTTCCGGACGGTGTGGACACCGACGACAACTCCGCCGACTTCAGGGCGGCGACTCCCACGCCGGGCCGCTACAACGTTGCGCGTCACGACGCGGGCCTCGCGCCCGCACCCGGGGTGCCGATGCGCGGCGCGCGCGACGCGGCCGGAACGGAACTCATCGCCCTCCTCATCTCCAATCACGGCACCGCCGGGATTCCCGCACGCGCGGTGCGTGTCTCCGCCCTCGATTCCAGCGCGACGGGTGTGACACCGCGCGCGTCGGTCGAAAACCGGGGCGCCATTGCGCCCGGCGGATTCGAACGCGCCGAACTGCCCGTGGCGCTGGATCGTGGCTATCACTGGATATCGCTGAGGGCGGAGTACGCGCCCGACGAGCGGCCGGGCAACGACTCACTCACCATCATCCGGCGCGTGGGACGCCTGTCCGTCCTGGTGAGCGAGGTGTGGAGTGCGCCGCGTTCGACCTGCCCGCAATTCGTCGAGCTCTACAACGCGGGTACCACGCCCGTCGACGTGGGTGGGTGGGCGTTGCGCGACATGCGCGCCTCCCCGGTAACGATCGCGACGGATTCACTCGTGCTCGCGCCGCGGACGTTCGTGGCCGTATCCGCGAGTCCCGCCGCGCTCGTCGCGTGCGTGCCGCGCACGCCGGGCGATCGCGTCGTGGGGGTGGACGGGTCGTGGCCGGTCTTCAATCGATCCGGTTCCGGGATCGCCGACAGCGTGGTGGTTCTCGACCGGCACGGGATCGTGACGGATGCGGTCGCGTACCCGCCGCTCGGAACCGGCATCTCCGGGCGGAGTCTGGAGCGGGTCGACCTCTACGACGGAACCCGCGCGGCGGTGTGGCGGCTTTCGCCGTCGAGCGACGGGTGCACCCCGGGCCTCCCGAACCAAGCGTCCCTCTACGACGCGCCCGTCGAGGGCGAACTGGACGCGGGGCCCAATCCGTTCGCGCCTGCCCGCGGCGAGCTGCTTCGCATCGCGGTGCACGCGGGTGCGGCGGTGGCACGGGTGGTGGTGTCGGTCTTCGACACCGCCGGACGGCGGGTGGCGGACGTCGGCAGCGCCACGAGTCTGCCCGTCGTGTTTCTGTGGGATGGACGCGATCGCACGGGACACCCCGTGCGCGCGGGGCTGTACGTGGTGGCGTGCGAGGATTTCCTCGCGGATGGCACGCGCGGGGCGGTGCGGAAAGTGGTGGTGGGGTGTGCGGGCGGCGAGCATTGACGTCCTGATCTTCGTTGTGGCACTGACCTGCGGCGCGCGAACCGTGTCCGCGCAGATCACCTTTCCATCGATCGTGGAGCGCGTGACGGGTGTGCGACTGGATGCAGCGCCGATCGACGGCGGCGGCGACCGCGCGCGCGTCGAGTGCGGGGACGTGGAGCTGTTCGGCATCGCGGGGCTGCGCGCGTCGGGTGTGCGCGGCACGGTACCTGTGCGGGGCGTACGGATCGGCGCGGAAGTGAGCCAGGTCGGATCTCCGGTCGGTTCGCACGTGCGTGCGACGGCCACGGCGGGCATTGCCGCGGGGAGGTGGCGCACGGCCGTTCGCGCCGGCGTCGAGTCGCTCTCGCTCGCCGGCGGGCCGTCGCAGCCGGCGACCGTGACGGCGCTCGTGTCCGGGGTCGATGTGGGCGACACGTCGCTGCGCGCCGACGTGGAGTCGATCGCGGGATGGTCCGGGCGCGCCACGTTCATGACCGTCGCGCTCGCGGCGCGACTCGCCGGGCATGCCACCGTGGTATCGTCGTTGCGCTTCGACGGTCCCGGATCTCTCGCGCTGGTCGTGGCGGCGATCGTTCCGTTGCACGCGCGACTGTCGGTTCTCGCCGGTTACGACGACGGCACCGAAACACTGAGCGCGGGCGTCACCGTGAATGCCGGGCGCTGCACGCTCGCAACGGGCGTGTTCCGTCACGCCGTGCTGGGCCCCTCGCAGGGTGTGTCGGTGGCGGTGAACCTGTGAGCGGGCTCCGCAGACTGCTGGTGCTCTCGACCGGCGCGTGGCTTGCGGGCTGCGCGGGTGTTCCGGCGCAGGCGCCCGCTTCGGACCCGGCCGCCACGGAGGCGGCCTGGGGAGACGAGTACGACGGACTTCTGCTCGACACCGACCGCCGCGACGCCGACCTCGAAACCGCGCGGCCGTCGTTTGCGGCCGACGTTCTCGACGCGGATCCCGGTGACGCGGACGTCGTGGTCCGCGCGCGCGCGTCCCTGCGCGCGTTCGCCGCGCGCTACCGCCGGTCGGGCACGGGCGAGGCGGGCGCGCTGGAATGGATCGCGCGGCGCGCCGGCATGGTGGTGGGAGCGGTGCGCCCGCTGCTGGCCGAGGGAGCGATGCTCGCGGACGCGCGCGATGCGGCGGGTGTGGAGCCGCGCGGCGCGCGCCACACAGGGGGGCTGCGCCTGGCCGCGTCGTCGTCGCGGTGGGGTTCGTCACCGGGCGCGGGCGTGCGCGTCGCCGCGGGCCGCCTTCGGTTCGCCCTGGGGGCGTGGCGGACCTGGCTTCACGATGACGCGGTGACCGCGTGGGCGTCGACGGAGGTCCGGCGTGATCATTCGGTGGCGGGAATCGCCGTTGGCGGGTCGTCGCGCCCGGAATCGCGCGCGTGGTCGGTGTTCGCGGCCCGGGCAGGTCCGGGCGGATTCGTCTCAGGGGAGTTCGGAGTCGCCCCGGACGGGCCGCGCGCCATCGCGCGATTCGTCGGGGGAGAGGGTGACGGGTGGCGCGCGGTGTTCGTGGCCGGAGCGCCGTCACCGGGTGATGATCCGTCGCCGGCGGTGAATTCGCGCCGGTGGGGAACCGGCGTGGAGCGGAGGGCGACACTCGGCAGGATCAACGCGCGCACGATGCTCTCCACGCGCAGCCGCCGCCACGCCGCGCGTTTCGAGCGCCGCCAGCGCGTGGAAACGCTCGTCACCGCTGCGGTCGCAGAGGGTGCGCGCATCGAAACCGCCGTGCGCGCAACCCGCGAGGCGGTGGCCGTGGCGCCGGGGGTGCTGGACGCGGGATCGGCGATGGAGGTCCGGGACGAGGTCCGCGCCCGGGTGATCCTGCGTTCGACCGGGACGATCGGCGCGGCCGTCCGCGCAGAACAGGTCTATCGCGTGGAAGTTGTCGTCGACGACGCTGGCGGCGCGCGCACCGGACGCGCAGTCGCGTGGACGGGGAGGGTGGCCTGGAGCGGCGTGGACGTCCGCGTGCAGGCATCGGCGTTCGACCTCGGCCCGGGGCAGCTCGCCTACGCCGGGCGTGCCGTCCTGCCCGGAGGGGTGGCGTTCGCCGCGCTTTCCGACAGCGGCATCGATCTTTCGGCCAGCGTCCGTATCCGGGCCGGCCACGGTGTCTCGGCGGGCGTTCAGGCGGCCCGCACGGCGTCCGGCGAGGGGCGTTTCGCGGTGCAG
>CAZPUV010000198.1:0-5312 GCA_964589805.1 uncultured bacterium
CAAGCCTTGCAGCAGGCGCTCGATGCCCCCGCCAGCCTGTGCGCCTTCGGCTTCGGTGCGTCGCTCTTCTTCGCCGCCGGTTGCGCCACCCACGATGACTTCCCGAAGCCACTCGACGTCAAGCCCGTGCCCACACCGACGAGCTTCGTGATCACGCAGCCGACCCCGGGGCAGTGGGACTACGATTTCACCTGGGAGATCGACGATCCGGACGGCGTCGTCGACCGCTACCGGATCTACCTGGTGGGAACCCAGTTCTCGCCCGACGAACTCCTGGGCGAAACCCAGGTGACCTCCTTCCTGGCGACGTTCCCGTTTTCCGTGAGCGGCGTCCGATTCGCAGTGGCGGCGATCAGCGACGAGAACGTCGAGGGCGGACGCGCCCAGCGGACCGCGCCCTAGCAACTCTCATATTCACAATCTGTTAGACGTATCGTCTCGCGTGTTGCACGAGGCGCGCGCCACTGGCCGCGTCGGTGGCACGATCCGTGCGATGCCCTCCCGCACTCCGCAGCCGGTGCCACTCTTATGCATGCCGTAATGCGAATCGTCGGTTACGACAGTTTCGAGCAGATCGCCGTCGGGGGAATGGCGGTGGTCTACAAGGCCCGCAAGCTGTCGATCAAGAAGACGGTGGCCGTCAAGGTGCTGTTGCCGCACCTGGCAGCCGACCTTCAGTTCACCGGACGCTTCCAGCAGGAAGCGCAGACCGCGGCGCGGATCCAGCACGACAACATCGTCAACGTCATCGACTACGGGGTGTCGGACGGCTCGTACTACATCGTGATGGAGTACTACGACGGCGTCAATCTCGAGGAACTCATGCAGGAGCGGCAACGCCTGCCGGTCGACATCGCACTCACCATTGCGCTGCACGTCGCCTACGGTCTCGACGCGGCCCACTCCGAGAACCTGATCCACCGCGACGTCAAGCCGGCGAACGTCATACTGGCGAAGCAGGGCGGCATCAAGGTCGCGGACTTTGGTCTCGCAAAGGACACTCAGAAGACAACCCTGATGACGCATACCGGGAAGGTGGTCGGAACACCTGCATACATGTCGCCGGAACAGACGCGGGGCGGGCCGCTGGAACGGACGAGCGACATCTTCTCCCTCGGCGTGATCACGTACGAGATGCTCACCGGCCGGCGTCCCTTCGAAGGTGGAAGCTACTCGGAGGTCGTGGATCGCGTTCAGTCATTCGATCCTCCGCCGCCGGGGGCGCTGAATCCGCTCGTCGACGCGGACGTCGAGGCCGTCGTGTCGCACATGCTGGCGAAACGCGTGGAGGAGCGCTACGGCAGCATGGGTGAGGTCATCGCCGACCTGGAAGCGATCATGAAGGAGCGTGGACTCCGACACGACCGGCGCGTCCTCAAGGATTTCTACGAGGATCCGGAGGGGTATACTGCGCGGGCCGAGGAAGCCCTCAGGGCCGGGGCCGGTGTCGGGTCGAGCGGAAGCGGGGGGGAGCGGGGCGCGCCTGCGCGGGGGAGGCGCTTCTGGCGTGGTCACGGACAGGCGGCGTCGGCAGCCGGGACGAGAGACGACAGGCCGGGCGTGGCGGAGAACGACACCCCGGACCCGACCCTCGACTACAGCGTGACGCTGGTGTCGATCGACCGTGAAACAGAGACGCCGGATACCTTCGCCCTGAAACTTTCCATGCGGCTCAAGTCACCGCTGCCGAGGATGCGGTCGCTGGTCGCACGGACCCCCTGCGTGCTCGTACAGCGCGTGCCGTACAGGAAGGCGTGCTCGTTGTGCTCCGTGGTCGAACAGCTGGGCGGGAAAGCGCGGATGCAGGCGATCCGCGAAGAGCCGGTTGTGGTGGAGGCGCCGATGGCGCAGGAAACCCCGGCCCCGGCTGAGAAACCGGTGAGCGCCCGGCGGGCCCCCAGTGGAGCCCTGTTCTGCCCGAGCTGCGGTTGGGAAGAGGACGCCGAGGCGAGATTCTGTTCGATGTGCCGTCACACGTTCGACAAGACGGAGAGGATCAACCTCGCCGACCTCGCGGGCATGAACGCCCCGGCGGACAATCCATTCGCCGTCGGGCACGAAGCGCAGGCGCCGCGCCGTTTCCGAATGCCCGACCTCGAAAACGTCTCCGCGCGCGCCCTGTTGATCGCCGGCGGCGCGCTGCTCGTGCTTCCAATGCTGATCTTCACGCTCCTGCGCTGAACTACTCGTCGAACAGGTCACGGAACGCAGTTCCGTCGTCGTCGCTGGCGGTCGTGGACCCGGCAAGACGCGGGTACGCTCGCCGAAGTACGGAAGGCGCCGGTTGGTGGGCGCCGGTGAGGGCGGCGGTCAGTTCGAAGGCGTTCGCAGGCGCCTGGCCCCGGAAGTGGTTGTTGAGCACCACGAAGACACGCGCGCTTTCGGTTGCGGCGCGGCGGATCACGGCGGCCCACGGCGAGAGTTCCTCCGCTGAATAGAGGTAGTCGTAGCGCGCGTCCCGGCCGACGTTCTGCCCGAACCAGTTGCGGTAGTTGCGTCCGTGGAATCGGAAGTACGCGCCGGCAGGACCCGCGTGGTGGCGGTAGGGAGGGCGGGACTCGCCGATCACCGGCTGGTCGATTCCGCACACGCTGACCTGTGCATCGGCCAGGAACGCATCGGCCGCCCCGGTGTCCCAGGTGGCGTGGCGGACTTCGACCGCGAGCGGAAGCGGGCGCAGTTCCGGAACGATGGTCTCGATCCGGCGCCGCGCGGCGGCGTCGAATCGGAACGACCACGGAAACTGCAGCAGGACGCAGCCCAGACGTTCCGCGGAAAGCAGCGCTTCGACGGCACGCCGGAGGGCCGTGAGTTCGGCGGGGCGGTCGCTCGGGCCGTGCGTCAGCGCCTGGTGTGCCTTGACGGTGAAGAGGAAACGCGGGTTGTGTTCAACGCGCCGCGCCCAGCTCCGGCACGTCGCCGGGGTGGGAACGCGGTAGAAGGTGCTGTTGATTTCGTCGAGGTTGAAGTAGGATGCGACGTACTCGAGCGCGTCGAAGCCGCGGGGGCGCGGCGACGGGTAGAAGACGCCGTTCCAGTCCTCGTATTGCCATCCGGCCGGGCCGACGTGCAGTCGATGCTCGAGTTCTGCGGACACGTGGTGCTCCAGAGTTTCACGCGCGTCACGGGCGCACGGAGTATAGCACGGGGGTTTTCGGCTCGCGATCGCACGGACGATGAACGAACGCCCGCCAACCGTCAGACCGAGTGTCTCCGCGCGTGAGATGCGGGTGCTCGTGGTCATCGTGCTCGCCGGGGCGCTGCTGCGTCTCTTCCATCTGGCCTACCAGAGTCTCTGGGTCGACGAGGTGATGACGCTCATCGTCGCCACCCCGAAGCCGGGCTACCCCATCTGGCAGCTCCTGCGACACAACATACACGGGCCGCTGCACACCTTCGTGGTCTACCTGGTGCGGAGCGTGAACGAGACCGACGGGTGGCTGCGACTTCCCAGTGCCGTGGCCGGCACCGCGGCCATCCCGCTCATGTTCCTGTGGCTGCGCGGTCGCTTCGACGCGCGCGTCGCACTGTGGGGCTCGTTCCTGCTCGCCGTCAACCCGTTGCACGTGCACTACTCGCAGGAACTGCGCAACTACGCGTTCGCGGTCTGCTTCGTCCTGGCGGGATGCGTGCAACTCGACCGCGTGTTCGTTTCGTGGACACGGCGGGGCGCGGCGCTGCTCTCCGTCCTCGTGGCCGCATCGTTGCTCAGCAATTTCTCCGCAGCCTTCGCGTTCGCGGCGCAGACGGCGGGGTACTTCCGCGGCGCGGGATGGTCGCGGCGATCGGTGCGTCGCTGGGCGGCGGTGGCGACCTTCGCGGCCCTGCTCGTGTCGCCGTGGATCTACCGCGTCAGCACCTACATCGATTTCGGGAAGCTCGCGACCCCGGTCATGCCCGGCCAGATCGAAACCGGCGAGCGGCTGCGCGGGGAGACGACGTTCCGCTGGGAGTCCATCCCGTACGCGGCGTACGGATACAGCGTGGGATTCTCGATGGGTCCGTCGCTCCGCGAACTCCACGGCGAGTCCTCGCTCGCCGGAGTGCTGGGCGGGCACGCCGCAACCGTTGGCTGGGTGGCGCTCCTGTTCGGCTCTGCGACGCTCGCCGGGTTGCGCGCTACGCGACGCCGGAACGGTTGGGGCGGCACGCTGGAGCTCGCCGCGTACGTGGTGATCCCGCTAGCGGCGACGCTCATCCTGAACTGGCAGAACGCGAAGGCGTTCAACGTGCGCTACATCATCGTCGGGTTGCCCGCGTACCTGGCGTTCGTGGCGGCGGCCGTCGGTTGCTCGCGCGGGAAGCGAGCGTGGATCGCGGGGTTGCTGGTCGCCGCGACGTGCGGGTGGTCTCTTGCGCAGTACTACTTCGACCCTCGTTACGCCCGGGAGGACGTCAGGCAGGCGGTGGCGGAAATCGAGAGTCGCATGGAGCCGGGCGACTGTGTATTCGCGCCGACCGTGTGGGAGGTGGTGCAGCACTACCAGACCGCGCGGGCTCCGCTCCACTACGTCTACCCGGAACCGCCCGGGGTCGCGGAGCGACAACTCGAAGCGTTGTTCGAAGAGTGCACGGTCTTCTGGTACGTCTGCGCGCGACCCTGGGTGGCCGATCCCGAAGGTCGTATCGTCGAGAAGATCGAGAGACGCTTCGAGAAGGTGGATGGCTTCGAAGTGCCGGGTGTGGAAGTGACCCGCTATCGCCTGAAGGAGACGAGTCCGGACGGCTAGGATTGGGACGATTCGTGCAAGAGAGGTCGGTGCCGGACGGCTTGTTCGTCGGGCCCGCGCGCCGACCCCGCCCGCGCCGGGCATTTCGCGAAACGGCGGGGAACACTTTGCACCGAAGGAGCCCAACCATGACATCCCCCCACTGTTGTGGTCGCTACGGCCTTGTGTGGCTGATTGCGACGCTCGTGCTTGCATCGTGCGCAAGCCGCCCCCCGGTGAGGGAGGCGGACGACTCCATCCGGGAACTGCGGAACGAGTACCTGCGCTCCAACCCCGATGGGAGATTCAACCACAGCATCGAGAGGGGAGAAGTCGCCGTGGGCATGCACTTCGCGGACATGCTGGCGTCGTGGGGCATCCCGGACACTCGCGAGCGTGTGGGTGACGGGAGCCGTGAACGATGGACCTACACGCTCACCGACCGTTGGAGCCGGGACTGGGTTCGCTACGATTTCGTATTCGAGAAGGCCCAGCTCGCCGAGTGGAAAACGATGCGTAACGTTGCGTCCAGTCATCCGTTGACGGAAACGACCAGGGCCGCGCAGGACGCGCCCGGGCCGCCGGAGAGTCCGTCCGGCCTGG
>CAZPUV010000199.1:0-5236 GCA_964589805.1 uncultured bacterium
GGATCTCATGGAATCGCGTCCGGTCGACGGATACGACGTCGAGCTGACGGGCACCAACGACTACCGGGACGTCGCCGGCGCCGACGTCGTGATCGTCACGGCTGGATTTCCCCGCAAGCCGGGCATGAGCCGGGACGACCTGCTCAACCGGAATCTCGAGATCATGAAAGACGTGGCGACCAACGTCAAGAAGCACTGCCCGTCCGCGTTCGTGATCGTCATTTCGAATCCCCTGGACGCGATGGTCTACACGATGAAGCGCATCACGGGCTTCCCGCGCGAGCGCGTGGTGGGAATGGCCGGCGTGCTGGACTCGGCCCGCTTTCGCTGCTTCGTGGCCATGGAGCTGGGGGTGAGCGTCGAGGACGTGACGGCCTTCGTGCTCGGCGGACACGGCGACGAGATGGTGCCGCTCCCGCGTTACTGCACGGTGGCGGGAATACCCCTCCCGGTTCTCATGTCGCAGGAGACGATCGACCGCATCGTGAAGCGCACGCGCTTCGCCGGCGGGGAGATCGTGGAACTCCTCAAGACCGGGAGCGCGTTCTACTCGCCCGCTACGGCGGCCATCGCGATGGCCGAGTCATACCTCAGGGACAAGAAGCGCGTGCTGGCGTGCGCGGCGCACCTGGCCGGCGAGTATGGAGTCGATGGACTGTACGTCGGCGTTCCGGTAGTGATCGGGAAGGGTGGTGTGGAGCGTGTGATCGAGATTCCCCTGCTGGACGACGAGCGGCGTCTCCTGGATGTGTCCGTGGAACACGTGCGGGCACTGGTCAAGGAGATCAAGCTCTAGGACTTCGGCCGAACCACGGAAGGAGCGACCATGAACCGCGTGACGATCGCCGCGTTTGTCGCTGCGGCGTCCCTCGCCTGCAGCCCCGGGCACGCCGTGACGAAAGTCGATCCGGGTGCATTCTCCAGGGTCGCCAGCAAGTACGTGGTGGCGGTGGAGGTCGGTACACCGGGCCAGGATGACTACCGCTTCATCTACGCGGACAGGAGCGGGCATCTGCACGTCTACGCGATGGAGCGGGGGGCGCTGAACATGCAGTGGGAAACCACCACGCTCGGGTCGCGCGCGACGGCGGTGGCCGTCGCCGATCTGTACGGGGACGGACGACAGAAGCTGCTGGTCAGTTCGGCGGGAGGGCGCCTGCTGGTCTATGACCTGGCCAGCTACGAACTGGAGTGGGAGAACCTGCAACAGCGCTATACCCGCATCGACTACATGCTCACCGCTCAGCTGGACGGTGATCGTCAGCAGGAAATGGTGATTCTCGCGGACGACAAGCTTTACATCGTCGACGGGTACAATCGCAACGTGCAGTGGAACAGCACCACGAGCATGGCGGCCAGCTACGCCGTGATCGGCAACGTGGACGACGATCCCCAGCTCGAAATCGTTCTCAACACGGGGATCATCGTGGACAGCCGCTTCTACAACATCCAGTTCCAGACGGACCAGGCGTTCGGCGACCGGCTGTTGCTCGTGGATCTGAACGGAGACGGTTTCCCCGAAGTCGTGGGCGAATTCGCCGACCGGACGATCCGCGTCTTCGACGTGTGGCGGGGCCGCGAGATCTGGTAGGGACCGGTCAGCGCTTCTCCTCGAAGTCGATCCGGACCTGTGCCCACAGGGCGGCGGGCCTGCCCCCCACGCGCCCGGCCGTGAACTTGATGCGCGCCGCGGCATCCAGCGCGGCGCGCAGGCAGTCCTCGGGGACGTCGGCCGGTTCGGGCCGGACCTCCCGGATGCGGCCGTCCGCGTCGACGAGGATGCGCACGTCCACGTGCCCCCCGATGCAGTGCTTGAGCCGGCGCGTCTCCGGCCAGGTGATCTCCACCGGCCGCGGGGGAATCGTCTCCCCGCGGTTTAGAGCCCCGCCCTGGCGGGGCGAGCGGGCTTCTCCCAGCAGGTCGCCGAGATCGATCGTCTGCAGCGCGTCTGCGTCGCCCGTCGCATCGGCGGCCGGCGACGGCGTCGGGGGTGCGGGGCGCTCCGGATCCAGCGAGGGCTCGGTCGGCACGGGAGCCGACTCGTCCTCGATATCGATCTGGATCGCGATGATGGCGTCCGGCAGTGACGCCGAGCGCGAAGAACGGGCCCCGCCCGCGGGCGAGTTCACGTCGCGCAGCAGGAAGTCGAAGAACTCCGGGCGGACGAAGACGAGCACGGCCAGGTGCAGGAGCAACACCGCGGCCACGATGATCCACCACTTGCGCCTGGATTCCTCGTGATTGCGCGTCATCATTCGACGATCCGTGTGCTATGGTTCCACCGTGCGGCTCCCGGGACGGCGTATCGGGCCGAACGCTCCCGGGTGGTCGCCGGGGGACCGTTTCGGTGCAAAGTCAGTTCACCGTTCCCAATGCTCTCACCGCGTCGCGCATCGCGATGGCGCTCGGCGCGGTCTGGATCGCCGTGGCCGGGGCGAGCGAGACCGCGGTCCTCGTTCTGATCGCCGCAGCGCTCCTCGACGCGTTCGACGGCTGGTACGCCCGTACCTTCTCCCAGTGTTCCTCGCTCGGCGCCCACCTCGACCCCGTTGCCGACAAGATCCTGATGGGCGTCGTGTACGCGTGGATCGGTCTGGAAACGGATTCGACCCTGGTATGGACGCTCATCGCGCTGGTGGCAGCGCGCGAGTTGACCATGACTGCCTTCCGGTCGTACAGCCTCCGGCGTCACCGGCGTTTCATCCCGGCGAGCCGGCTCGGACGATTCAAGATGCTGGCCCAGAGCATGGTGGGGCTCGCAGTGCTCTCCGTCATGCATTTTCTCGACCGCCGCGTCCCCGAGCCCGCGATCGTGGCCGCACTGGCTCCGATCCTCGTGATTTCATACGCCTCGGCGGCCGGGTATCTTTCTGCATGGCGGAGCGCCCGTGTGTCGCGTCCGTCGAGCGGGCTCGGAGGGGAAGCGGAATCGGAGCCGGCGCGGCAGGTATCGGCCGGCCGGTGAGTGTTTTCGTGTCTGTCAAGCAAAGGGGCCTGCCGCCGACCACACGCAGACCCACTTTGCAGCTACTTACCATGGTTAGGCTGGTAGCACGGAAAAGGTACGAAACGCGTTCGGCGTTGTCAAGACGGGCACCGGCCGCTATCTTGTCTGCGGTGTCGTTCCGTTCAATCGAGAAGTGCGTCGCGGTCGTGCTGTGCGTGACCGTGCTTTTCATGGGGCTTCCGCGACCGGTGTCGGCCGGCGATGAGCGGCCGGCCGTGGAGGAGTCTTCCGCGCCCGCGACACGGGGCGCGGACGTGGCCGTCGCGTCGTACCGGCTGCGCGATGCGATCCCCGTGGCGGGCTTCGTCGCAGCCCCTCCCGACACGACCGACGAAGACGACTTCTTCCTGCCGGAAGAGACCGACAGGAGGAAGCTGATGCGCGACATCACCGTCTTCCTGATTGCCTCCGCGTTCGTTGCCGTCTTCATCATCAAGGTGTTCATCGAAAAGGACGAGGAGCCCGAACCGGTCCGGCCGCCCGGAAAGTCCGTACCGCCTCCCGAGTAGTCAGCGCTTCCCGCCGCCGGCATGATCCGGCTCCTTGCGAAACCCCGTGTGCGTGATCGTCCGCTGGCCCGAGTGGTCGTCGCGAACTTCGATCAGAAGTGTGTAGTCCCCGGGTTCGAGCGTCGCAATGTCGATGCCTATGGACTCGCGCTCGTCGTTCGATACACCGGCGCGCCGGAACGTCTGCGCGATGACCGGATCGGCGGCCGCCAGACCCAGCAGATCGCCGACTCGCCGCCCCCACTCGCGCCACGCGGAGACGGGGTCGGTATCGGACGGGAAGATCGCGAAACGAACGTCGTACTCCGTCGCGCGTGCAACCCGGGAGAGATTGTAGATCTCGAGATAGACGCGGAGCATCTCTCCCGGCCGGTAGGCACGACGGATGCGCGGCCACATCGTCTGGCCGTGTCGCTCGACGACGTTTTCCGGGGCCCCGTCCTCCCCGATCAGCAGGATGTCGCTGGCCGCGAGGCCGTCCCCGAGGAAACGGGCTGCCGCCGCCTCACCGCGAACGATGGCGCGCGCCTGGCCCCGTGAATCCTCGAACGCGCACGCGAAGCGGAAGTCGTCGAACGGAAGGTCGACGCGGCGGACGATCTCGTAGCCGGATGAGCCGTCGACAAGGCGCGTCGGCGTCTCCGACGTCCAGACGCTGTCGGCGAACGCCCCCGCCCGCCGCCAGGAGCCGTCGAACCAGGCCCCTCTCACGACGAACCGATTCACGCGCGACAGGTCCGCCGCCCGCCGAAGGCTGTCCGCGTCCACGCGCATCGCGACGTAGACCGACGCCGCCATGCCGCCGTCGCGAAACGCCACGACGTCGAGGATCGCCGGCACCGCGAGGGTCGACGGGGTAACGGCCGACAGCCTCGGCGCGTGCCGCATGAAGTGAAGCATCCAGTCGGCGGCGTAGGGAATGCGCAGGTTGCCGTTGAGGAACTCGTCGACGAAGACGAGCGTGCGGTACGAGCCCGCGCCGGCGTAGAGCCACACTTCGGTTCTTCCCGTGCGGTTGTCATCTCCCAGCGTGTGCATCACCGACGTGGGTGCGCCGAACTTGACGAAGGCCTCTCCACGGTCGGTCTCCCACCCGCGCTTGCGCGTGGGCCGGTTCGAATACAGCGCGTCGGCCACGAACATCCGGTAGACGTGCTCGAGTTCGCGTTCGTTGATCGGGGTGGTCGGGTCCGGGTCGCCGCGAATCCAGAAGGCACGCCCCGACGTCTCGCGCTCATCCGCGGGCAGCGCATCCAGGCGGGTCTTCTCCGCGGCGGGGAGGACGCGTCCCAGGTACCGGTAGGTCCGGCGTGCTTCGTCGTCGAGAAGCGAGAGTCCGCGGGCGAAGTCGGACGCACAATCGTCGAAGCGACCGTCCTCGTACGCTAGAACTCCGCGGAACATCCAGAACTCGGGCCGGTGAGGGAAGCGCGCGATCATGCGCGCGCACTCCGCGACGGGCGGATCCCCGAGCGCGTAGCGAACCACGAGATACCTGGCTGCGGCATCGGCATGGGATGTGTCGCAATCCAGCACGGCGGCGAGGTCGTGGCGCGCCCGCTCGAGATCGTCCCGGTACTGGTTCATCCGCTTCCAGCTCTGGAAGTGATAGAGGCCGAGCATGTAGCGGGCGTCGCAGCGGTCGGGGGCGCGGGCGAGGACCGCGTTGAAGCAGGCAACGGCGTCCGGGAAGAATCCCTGCGCGAAGTAGGTGAGGCCG
>CAZPUV010000200.1:0-5228 GCA_964589805.1 uncultured bacterium
ACTGACCCATCTGCTTCTTCCGCTTAGATTCTTCCCTCGAACACCACGCTGAAATTACTCAAGGCTGCGATCCAGTCAAGGACCGGTCGCTGCCACCGCTTCGAGATCCGCTGGAGCGCGAGGTAGATCACCTTGCGCACGCTCTCCGGGTTCGGGAACGCCCCCCGCTGCCACATACGAAAATTCCCGGCACCGAGTCGCCTCGGCACCGGGAATCTTTTGGGTTGGTAGCGGGGGCAGGATTCGAACCTGCGACCTTTGGGTTATGAGCCCAACGAGCTACCAGACTGCTCCACCCCGCGACAATGTCTCCGCAGAATAAGCGGGCATACGCCCGGAGTCAAGGGATTATGGGCTGAGGATGCAAAGAGGCCCGGCGTGGCCCTGCGACGGGGGGCTAGTTCGACTTCGTGTCCGTGGTCGGGACCAGCTTGTAGACGCGGTCGCCCTTCTGGATATACCCGTAGCGCTCGCGGGCGGTCTTCTCAATATAGAAGGGATCGCTCTCGAGACGCGCGATCTCGGTCTGCAGGAGGGCCGCGTTGCGCCGAAGCTCGGCGATGTCGCGGTCCAGGCTCGCGCGCTCGTGGCGCAGCATCGCGATGCGGATGGCACCCCCGTCGCCCAGCACGAAGGCGTAGATCAAACCCGCGAGCATCAGGAAGAGGAAGAACCGCTGCACCGGGGCGCTGACGACCACCTGGTGGCGGTAGAAGTTGCGCAGAAACGGCCCGACACTGCCGCCGTTCGCGACCACCGACGTTCCCGCCTGCCGGTCGCGCGGCTTGAAGTCCCGGAACACGCCGCGCTTCTCCACGTCGTTCTCGCGATCGAACTCCCAGTAGCGCACGATGGGCCTCCGTGGTGCGGTCGCTTCAGCCGAGCGACGGGTAGATCGACATGCCCGGGTACAGTGATACCGAACCGAGTTCCTCGTCGATCCGGAGCAGTTCGTTGTACTTCGCGATGCGCTCGCTGCGGCACAGGCTCCCGGTCTTGATCTGTCCGGCGTTGGTCGCCACCGCGAGGTGCGCGATGGTGGTGTCCTCGGTCTCGCCGCTGCGGTGCGAGATCACGCACGAGTACCCGGCGGACTTCGCCGTGTCGATGGTGCGGAGCGTTTCGCTCAACGTCCCGATCTGGTTCAACTTGATGAGGATCGAATTGGCCACGTTGGACTCGATGCCGCGCCTGAGGCGCTCCTCGCTGGTGACGAAGAGGTCGTCGCCCACGAGCTGCACGCGGCTCCCGAGTGCACGCGTGAGCGCCGCCCAGCCGTCCCAGTCGTCCTCGGCGAGCCCGTCCTCGATGGAGACGATGGGGTACTTGTTCACCCAGTCGCTCCAGAACGCCACCATCTCCTCGCTGCCCAGCACGCGCTTCTCACCCTTCAGATTGTAGCGTCCGTTCTCGTAGATCTCGTTGGACGCGGCGTCGATTGCGATGCAGATGTCCTTGCCCGGTGTGTAGCGCGCGCGGTTGATCCCTTCGAGCAGCACCTCGACCGCTTCTTCGTTGGAGCGCAGGTTCGGCGCGAAGCCGCCCTCGTCGCCCACACCGGTCGAGTGCCCCTTGTCCTTGAGGTACTTCTTCATGGCGTGGAACGTCTCCGCACCCATGCGCAACGCCTCGGCGAAGTTGGGCGCCCCCACGGGTACGAGCATGAACTCCTGCAGGTCGACGTTGTTGTCGGCGTGCGCGCCGCCGTTGATCACGTTCATGAGCGGCACGGGGAGCACGCGCGCGAATACGCCGCCGATGTGCTGGTAGAGGGGGAGGTTCATCGCCTCGGCGGCCGCGCGCGCCACCGCGATCGACACGCCGAGCACGGCGTTGGCCCCGAGGCGCGACTTGTTGGGCGTTCCGTCCAGCTCGATCATCAGCTGGTCGATGTAGCCCTGGTCGATCGCGTCGAGGTCGACGACCTCCGGGCCGATGACGTCGTTGACGTGCGAGACGGCCTTCTGGACGCCGCGGCCGAGGTAGCGGGTGGTCTCGCCGTCCCGCAGTTCGATGGCCTCGTGGCGCCCGGTCGACGCGCCGGAGGGCACGGCCGCCCGGCCGAGCGCTCCGCCGTCGAGGCCGATGTCGACTTCGAGCGTGGGGTTGCCCCGCGAATCCATGATCTCGCGGGCGTGGACGTATTCGATGATGGTCATGGCGGTACTCGGTCCCGGGGAAGAGATGGTCTGAACTGTAGAAACCGCTTCCAAAATGTGTCAACATAAATCACTTTCAGCGCTTGGAGTTGTGGGCTCCGGGTGCTGGGATCCGAACGGCCTGGCATGTCACCGGGTCCCGTGGGCGGGGCACGCCGGCGTCCATCGACACGACCAGTCGCCGTGAAAGAAGAGGACATTCAACTTGTCGCTAGGGCGCGTGCGGGAGACGAGCGCGCGTTCCGGGCGTTGCTCGAGAAGTACGAGCGCGCGGTGTTCAGCATCTGCCTGCGCATGGTGCGCAACCGGGACGAAGCCACCGACCTGTCCCAGGAGTCCTTCATCAAGGTGTTCGCGTCCCTCGACCGCTACAACCCGGCCTACGCGTTCTCGAGCTGGCTGTTCAAGATCACGTCGAACCAGTGCATCGACCACCTGCGCAAGCGGCGGGTCGACACGCTGCCCATGGATCAGCCGATCGACGGGGAAAAGGGCGAAATCCAGCGCCAGTACGCGGCCCCCGACCCGACGCCGGAGGAAGCGCTCGTCCGGGGCGAGAAGATGTCGCGCCTGGAGGCGGCCATCGACCAGCTCCCGGAGCACTACCGGATCATGCTGATCCTCCGCCACCAGGAGGATCTCTCCTACGAGGAGATCGCGGACCACCTGTCCATCCCGCTGGGGACGGTCAAGGCCCGGATCCACCGGGCACGGGAGATGCTGAAAAAGCTGCTCGGAGACGCCGAGTTCCTGCGGTAGGGACACATGCGCAAGTCGTTGGCAGGAAAATGGTTGTTGAACCGGTCCCCCGGGTGGTGCGGAAGTACCGGACGGGAGCGAACATTCTGTCGGTTTTTCCGTAGTCCAGACAGTTTCCGTCCCGCGTGCCCGGGCGGGAGAAGCAGGAGGTGACCCCACCATGAAATACGGGATGACACTCATGGCCGCGGCGCTCATCGCCGCCGCAACCGCAGCCCCGGCCGTCCCCGGCGAGCAAGTCGAGCGGGAAGACCGGCGCACTATCGAAGCCGCCGGTCTCACCGAGCTGACGGTCAAGAACCCGCGTGGCCGGACGGTCGTGGTGGGAAAGGCCGACGCGAGCACGGTGTCGATCGTCGTCAAGAAGACCGCGCACGGACGCAACGCGGCCGACGCGGCGGAACTGCTCGACCGGCTCGAGGTGGAGATCGGAACGCGCGGTGGTGCGGTGGTGATCGAGACCGAGGACGACGGCCGATCCTCGAAGGGCCTCTGGTCGTTCTTCAAGGGGGGGCGTCGTTCGGCGCGGGTGGACTACACCGTCGAGGTGCCGTACGCGTTCAACGTCGCCGCCGCGGCGGCGAGCGGCGAGGTCCGCCTCTCGAACATCGGCGGTAACGCCGAAGTAAAGGGGATGAGCGGCGATATCAGCGTGCGCGCGGTCGCGGGCAACGCGCAGATACGGATCATGAGCGGCAACCTGGAGGCGGTGGATATCGGCGGAGACGTCACGATCAACGCCGCCAGCGGCGACGGCGAGGTCGAGAACGTCAAGGGCAAGCTCCGGCTGAGCGGCGCCAGCGGCGACTTTCGCGCCTCGCGGATCGGCGGCGACGCGGAGGTCGACCTCGCGAGCGGCGACTTCGTCCTCGAAGGGTGTTCGGGCAACGTCAAGTTCCGCGCCGCGAGCGGGGACGCGCGCATCAGCGAGGTCACGGGCAGCATCAAGGCCGCCGCGTCGAGCGGGGACCTGGACGTCATGATCATCCCGGTCGCCGAGCGCGAGTTCGAGTTGAGTTCGTCGAGCGGAGACGTCAATGTGTACTACGTGGCGGTCCCCGAGTTCGGGTTCCGGCTCGACGTGAAGACCGCGAGCGGGTCGATCGAGGGGAATCTCCCCATCAAGGTGAGCCGTGTGGACCGCCGGCGGCTGCAGGGAGTGGTGGGGAAGGGGGGCGCGAGCGTCGACATCGAGACGGCCAGCGGCGACGTGACCATCGTGGAACGCGACGAGGCCGCCCTGAAATACAACCGGTAAGCAAGAGAGAACGATGAACTGCGAGACCGCAACGAGTTTGATGCAGAGCTACCTCGAGGGCCGGCTGCCGACCCTGGAGCGCAACGAGTTCGTGTACCACGTCACGGAGTGCGCGGCGTGCGAGACGGAAGTGATCGCGTACCGCAACGTGTTCCGGTGCCTGCGCGAGATGCCGCGATTCGAGGCGCCGTCGCGCCTGGGGGTGGCCGTGATGGCGCACCTGCACGCCGAGGGCCTGATTCACGAGCCGCGTTTCCCGTGGCTGCGCCGCGCCGTCCAGCGCTACGCCGCCATACCGGCGGGCGTGCGGCTGCCCCTGACGGCGGGCATCCTGATCGCGGCGCTGTACCTTCCCGTGGCCTTGATTCTCTCCGGAACGCGCGGCTCGCTCGCGGGCACCGCGGAGGAGTTCGCGCGGGGAGTTCTCTGGATCCAGAACCTGTTCGGGTCGCTTTCGGTAGTCTCCGCGCTGGAACCCTATCTGCGCGCGGTGCGCACCGTGTTCGCTGCGGTGAGCGCGTACGTGTCGCCCGTGATGCTGCTCGCCGCGATCGCGGTGGTGGCGGTGATCGTCATTTCAACCATGCGCCCCGGGCGCAGGAAGAGGCCTTCCGGCCATGCGATTCTCTCCCTTTAGCCGGGCCCTGGCCGCCGCCGTTCTCCTCGCGACCGCCGTGCCGGCGACGAGCGCGGTCTCGCCCGCGCCCGCCCGCGCCGGGGTCGATACCATCATCGTGGACGTTCCCGACCCGCCGGGGGCGCCCGGCGTTCCCCAGACCACGACCGGCAAGAAGCGGATCGTGATCGGCGGCAGCGGTGTGCGCATCGAAGGCGACTTCGAAGACGAGGACTCGGCTTCGACGTTCAACTACGACATCACGATCGGGAAGAAACGTCACTACGGCAGCGAGGACATCGTTCGCGTGGGCGAGAGCGTGTACGTCGCGCCGGGCGAGGTCATCACCGGCGACGTGGTCGTGTTCGGCGGGAACGCCGTCATCGAAGGAACGGTGGCGGGTTCGGTGGTGGTGCTGGGTGGCGAGATCCGCGTG
>CAZPUV010000201.1:0-5220 GCA_964589805.1 uncultured bacterium
TGCAGCGGAAACTCGGGGAGATTCAAACACGCGATTCGTGTTACCATTTTCGCACGCCGTTTCGACTGACCCCGTTCCACGAGGAGGCCGACCGATGCTGCAACACCTCCGGCCGACCAGTTTGCTCGCGCTCGTGCTCGCGCTCGTCGTCGCGCTGCCCGCCCTGGCCACGACACCACAGGTCGACCGCGCGGATGTGCCCAGCGGCATCCTTTACGACCTCGCCGTCCCGCTCGCCCGTATCGAACGCTTCGACGGATCCGCCGCCGCACCGGCCGCCGACGCCGGCACCCTGCGCCAGGCGGTGTTCGAACTCACGCGCGCCTCGCTCGAAACTCCGGCGTGGCCGGCCCCGGGAGCGTTTCGCGACGACGGGGATCTCACGGTCCGCATCGGCCTCGTCGACGTGGGTTACGATCGCATCCGGGCGGACGCCGTTCAGGCGGGCACCGCCCGCGTGGAAGGCAACCGCCTGGTTCTCGACGCCGGGGCGCTGGAAACGGCCCGGGCGTTTCTCGCCGCGCCGGTTCGCGGGTACACCTATCGTGGCGCCGAGACCGCGTTCGTGCTCGACCCGCGCCTGTTCGCCGGCAGCGCGCGCCCCGCGCGCGTGGAAGCCGACTTTGGCGACGGCGCCGGCTTCCGGTCCCTGCGCTGGAACGAGCGCGTCACCGTGCGCTACCCGGCGACGGGCGACTACACGGTCCGGGTGCGCGCGGCGACCCCGGATGGCGGGATGCGTCACGCCGCGTTCGCCTTCGAGGTGCGCGCGCTCGTGACACCCGCGCCCAACGACACCATCCCGCTCGTCGGCACGAAGTCGTACAACGGCGGCACCGCCACGGGCCGGGCGTTCGTGTACCTCTCCGCCGCCCACACGACCATTACCAGGCCCGCCGTCGTGGTCGAGGGGTTCGACATCGACAACACGATGAACTGGGACGAACTCTACGCGCTCCTGAACCAGGAAGGTCTGGTCGAGGAACTGCGCGCGCGCGGCTACGACGCCGTCGTGCTCGATTTCACCGAGTCCACCGACTACATCCAGCGCAACGCCTTCGTCCTGGTCGATCTGCTGCACAAGGTGCAGGCGGTGATCGACCCCGCCGTGGACTATCCGCTGGTGGGGGCGAGCATGGGTGGGCTCGTGTCGCGCCTCGCGCTCGCCTGGATGGAATACGACGCCGACCCGCACCGTGTGCGCAACTTCATCTCGTTCGACGTGCCGCACGCCGGGGCGAACATCCCGCTCGGCATCCAGTACTGGCTCGATTTCTTCTCCAGCCAGTCGACCGAAGCGGCCGATCTGCTCGCCCGTCTCGACACACCGGCCGCGCGACAGCTGCTCCTCTATCACCACACGACGCCGCCGGGTGCTACCGGACAGGCAGACGCGCTCCGGGCTGCGTTCGAGAGCGAACTCGCCGCCCTGGGCGACTATCCGTCGCAGCCGCGCCTGGCGGCACTGTCCAACGGCAGCGGACTCCGTACCAGCCAGGGCTTTGCGGCGGGGGCACAGATCATCTTCTACGAGTACGACAGCTTCCTCATCGACGTCCGCGGCAACGTGTGGGCCGTTCCCGACGGCGGACCGACACAGATTCTCCAGGGGGAGATCGATCCCATCTTCCTGCCGGCCGACGTGATGAACGTCACCGTTTCCGGGACGCTCCCGTGGGACGGCGCACCCGGCGGGTGGCGGAACTCGATGGCGCAGATGGACGCGGTGACGGCACCCTACGGCGACATCATCGCGCTGTACGACAACCATTGCTTCATCCCGACCGTGAGTGCCCTGGACATCACCACCACGGATCCGTTCTACGACGTCGCGGGCGACCCCGATCTGCTGGCGCACACGCCGTTCGACAATCTGTATGTACCGGCCGGAAACGAACCGCACATCACCGTCACACCGGAGAACGCCGTGTGGCTGCTCGACGAGATCGACCCGCCGGCGACCGCCGTTCGCAACACGTCCGCGCCACCCGCGTTCTCGCTTTGGGCGGCATCGCCCAATCCTTTCGGCGAACGGACCACCGTGCGCTTCGATCTCGCCCGCGCCGCGCACGTTCGCGCGGATGTCTTCGACGTGCGCGGACGCCGCGTGGCGATACTCATCGACTCCGCCCGCCCCGCCGGGCCGGGGGAAGTCCGTTGGACCGGCCGCGACGGGAACGGGCACATGGTTGCCGCGGGCGTTTATTTCGTCCGCGTCGAGGTGGCGGGGGAGGCGCAGACGCGCCGCCTGGTCCTCGTCCGTTGACGCGCCCACAGACAGATGTTCCTCAATGCAAACCGTCCGGGCCGCGGCACACCCCGGCATGATTCCACCCGGGACCGCGGCGCTTGTCCTTGATGACGTGGATGTCCCACGCGAACGAGTCGAAATCCGAGCGTTCCACCCGCGTCTCGCCGCGAATGGAGACGAGCGAGCCGATGGACGGCGTGTCGGTGCGCTTGCGTGTGAGGCACACGACGGCGCTCCTGTGCGCGTTCGCGAGTCCGGATAACCGGCTCTGCACCGGTATGCGCAGGCGGGCGTCCGCCGGGGGATAGAGCGCGAGGTCCAGGACGAGCAGGCCGAAGCCGCCGGAGCGCAGCAGGTCGTCGGCGGCGCGCACGGCGCGCGACGCGGCGTCCGTGCGAACCACGATCAATCCGTCCAGGTCCACGCCGGACGCCGCGACGTCCGGGGGATAGAAGCTCGAGTTCCCCGGGGTGATCCACGCGGCGGGTTCGCCGCGCTGCTGGCATTCGAGGACCAGCCGGGTGGCCGCCGTGAGTGACGCACTCGTTTCCGCGCTCGAGATCTCCACCAGCCGGCCGGCGAGGGCGTCGAGCGTCCACTCGCGGGAGGTGGGAGTCCCGGCCGGGCCCTGACGGATGCCCAGCCGGGACAGAACGTGGGTCAGTGGTGCTGAGGAAAGAACACTCATGGCAACTGCCGGTACGGGCGGGAGGTTAAGTGGTGCAACCCGCGGCCGCATCGACACACCCAGTAAACAGACAAATGTCTGTTATGGCAAGGGGCTTTATCTTGGGGTCACCCCGGGGCGGGGCACGAGGGGTGGGGCTGGAAGGAAGCATGTGTTTGCGATAGCGTGGAGATGGCCGTCACCCGGCGCTTGCCCGGCCGCGCAATGTCGCCCGACAGAGGGGCCGCGACACAGATCGTGAGGTAACACAATGCACAGGGTACGAGTCATCGCAATCGTCATCGCACTCGTGGCGGCGGGCGCATCACTGTTCGCGGCCGGCCGCGCCTTCGCACACTGCGATTCCGTCCGCGGGCCCGTCATTCCGGAAGCGAAGGCCTGCCTGGAGAAGGGGGACGTCACCCCGGTTCTCAAGTGGGTCAAGCCGGAGCACGAGTCCGAGATCAAGACCGCCTTCGCACGGGCGATTGCGGTGCGCGGCCAGGGTCCGGAGGCCCGGGAAGTCGCCGACCAGTATTTCCTGGAAACACTGATCCGGCTTCATCGGGCGGGAGAGGGCGCACCGTACACGGGCATCAAGGACGAGCCCATCGAGCCGATCATCGCGATGGCCGACCAGGCGCTCGCCGAGGGTTCGGACGCCGACATGATCAAGCGCGTCAGCGCGCACATGGCGGCCGAGATCCAGAAGAAGTACCGGAAGGCCCTGGAAGCGAAGAAGAACAAGGACACGAGTGTCGAGGCGGGACGGGCGTACGTGGAAGCCTATGTGATCTACATGCACTACGTGGAGAACATCCACGCGGCCATCGAGGCGGGCGGTGCCCATTCGGCCGGGAGCGGCGAACACGCGCACTGAGGTGCGCCCGCGCGTCCGCAGCGTCCCTCGCCGTGTGGTGCAGAAGAGGTGGCGAGGGACGCGCGGTGCACGTCGCGCGGATCTGGCGAATCAATCGAGCGTGCGTCGCACCTCGATCACCTTGCCCAGAATCTGACACTCGTCGGGCCCGAGCACGATGGGCTCGAAGGCCGGGTTCTCCGGCTGGAGCACGATCTTGCCTCGACGGGAACGCAGTGTCTTCACGGTGGCCTCGTCGCCGACCAGGGCGACCACGATGTCCCCGGGGTCGGCGCTCGGCTGGGTTCGGACGATCACGAGGTCGCCCGGGAGGATCCCGGCGCCGGTCATGCTCTCGCCGCGCACGCGCAGCGCAAACAGTTTCTCGCTCGCCGCCCGCCGTCCGCCGCGCTGAACGGGAACCACACCCTCGCGATCCTCGATGGCCGCCTGCAGGCCGCCCGCCTGGATGTGACCGAGCAGCGGTGCGAACGCGGTGGGCGTGTAGTCGACACTGGAGCGGGGAAGCGAGTAGCCGCGCGCGCGGCCCTTGTATTCGCCCACCTGTTTGACGAGACGTCCTTCGGCGACCAGCTGCTCGAGGTGCGCCTGGGCCGATTGTACGGCTTTGAATCCGAACCTCGCCTGCACTTCACGGACCGTCGGCGGGTTTCCATCGAGCAGCCGGTCGCGCATGAACTCGTATATCTTCTCCCGGGTTTCGCCGGGCGGAGTCTTCGGGGACATGTTGCCCTCGCAATCTTCGACCGCCCGGAGCCTCCCGCGCGTGTTTCGCGCGTCACCCGTCCGAACGGCACTCGAAAACCAGTAAACAGACAATTGTCTTTTCTGTCAAGGGGTGTTTTTCGGGGGCGCCACGAGTCCGTGCTCCAGCGCGACGTAAAAGGCGCCACGCGGAAGGCCGGGATTGCGAAGCCCGCGTCGTGCCATACGCTGCGGCACTCATTCGCGACGCACCTCCTCGAGTCCGGCACCGACATCCGGACGATCCAGGAATTGCCGGGCGCCGGGTCGTCACGCCGACGATGATCTACACCCACGTATTAAACAAGGGCGGACTTGGCGTAAAGAGCCCGCTGGACCGGTGACGACGAATGCCTCGCAGCGTTTATCTTGTTAGGCTGCGAGTTACGCAGTACTATTTGCGGGCCGTGAACCGAATCGGCGAGCCGGTCGGACGTTATGATGCAGCCTATGTGGTTAGGCTGCGGGCAGGCAGGCGTACAAGATCAATAGAACAGTAGTTAGGCGCCTTTTCTCAGAATGAAATTCGAACTCGATATTGATCGACGCAACCTCTCCGACGAGACACTATTGAATGATCTCGCGCAGGTAGCCGGCCGGTTGCGAACGGAGTCCCCCACGGCCGATCAGTACACGAAGCATGGTAGGTTCAACGCCTCAACGCTGATTCGAAGGTTC
>CAZPUV010000202.1:0-5220 GCA_964589805.1 uncultured bacterium
AGATCGCGAGACAGGTGTCCCTGTGGGACCAGCGCGGCTCGCAGGTGATCCGCGCCAACCTGCTGGTGATTCCGATCGAGGAGTCGCTGATCTACGTGCAGCCCATCTATCTGCGCGCCGAGGGCGGGCGCATTCCGGAGCTGAAGCGCGTCGTCGTGGCCTACCAGAACCGGGTCGTCATGGAGGAAACCCTGGAGGAAGGGTTGTCGCGGCTGTTCGGCGGGTCGTTCGCGGCCGAGACCGTGGCGGCGAAGCCCGCGCCGACCGGGCGTCCGGAAACGGGTGCGGGCGACACCGCCGATCTCGCGCGCCGCGCGTCGGAGATCTACCAGCGCGCGCTCACCGCGCAGCGCGCGGGCGACTGGGCGCGCTACGGCGAGGAGATCAATCGTCTGGGTGAAGTGCTGCGGCAGATGCAGGATGCGGCGGGTCGTAAAGAATAGGAAAACAGACCTTTACTTTTGCACGATTCTTGCGTATAGTTTCTCCAGACCATCCTCCTCGACATCGGGCCAATCTCGTTTAGCCTCCCTTTCAGTAGAGTCGCTTAACTTCTGTTGATCCTTCGGCGAATGAGGGGTCAGCGGTCCGGCGCTGTGCCGGGCCACTCTTGGAGTGCAACGGATGCCCCGGAACTAGCCGGTGATCCCGCGCGCTTTAGTAAGCCGGACATCCGGCATTTTGGAGAATCAGACAATGAAGAAGATCTACGTGGGCAAC
Organism: uncultured bacterium; assembly: GCA_964589805.1. Taxonomy (GTDB): domain Bacteria; phylum Krumholzibacteriota; class Krumholzibacteriia; order WVZY01; family JAKEHA01; genus JAKEHA01. The sequence goes on from CAZPUV010000202.1 coordinate 721, forward strand.
CTGCCCTTCAGCGCCACCGAATCGCAAGTCAAGGACCTGTTCGGAAAGCACGGCAACGTGCAGTCCGTCGCACTGATCATGGATCGTGAGACCGGTCGTCCCCGGGGCTTCGGCTTCGTGGAGATCGAGGACAGCGGCCTGGCCGCGGCTCTCAAGGCCCTCGACGGCTACGAGATGGACGGGCGCGCACTCAAGGTGAACGAGGCGCAGGACAAGCCGCGTAACAGCGGTGGCAGCGGCCGCTGGTAAGCGACTACTCAGCCACACTTGGTACGAAGAGGACCCCGTCATCTCCGGATGGCGGGGTCCTCGGTTTTTCGGGTCGAGCGTGTGTGGGTTGCGACGGCGGCACCATCCTGATGTTCGCTCCGCTATCGGTCGTAAATCCCAAACTTGACAACCGGATCGATTCTGTTCTAAGTTGAGATAATACAGATGATTATTGACGATTGAGACAAGCGGATCTCTTCCGCACTCAGCTTGCGTGACTCCGGCCCCACCGCTTGGGCCCCTGGTTGCCGTCGCGGGCAATGGCCCGCCCCGTTCACACCAATCGAACGGTGCTGCCAGGCAGCATTCCTTCCAGTTCACGCATCGACTCCCGTAAAGCTGAACCGCAAGGAGGCAATATGGACCTGTCGACACTGGGAACTTCCTTACAGACGACCCTGGGTGAACAGCTCCCGGCGATCGCAGCCGGGCTGGGCATCCTCGTCCTCGGCTGGCTCGTCGCCGTAGTCGTGCGCGCAGTCGTGCGACGCGGACTCGGGCTCATCAAACTGAACGCCCACATCGCCGGAAGCACGGAGAAGGCAGTGAACGCCGAATCGGCGATCGCCGCCGGCGCATTCTGGCTGATCATCCTGATCACGCTGATCGCACTGTTCAACACACTGAACCTGCCGCTGGTGTCCGAGCCGTTCCAACTGCTCGTGACGCAGATCGTGGGCTACCTGCCGAACCTGCTGGCCGGCACCATCCTGGTGGTGGTCGCGTGGCTCATCGGCACGTTGCTGCGTGCCCTGGCGAACAAGGCCATGCAGGCATCGCAGGTGGACGAGAAACTGTCCGAGCATGCCGGCATGCAGCCGATGAGCAAGAGCGTCGGCAATGTGCTCTTCTGGCTCGTGATCCTCCTGTTCACCCCTGCGTTCCTGGCCGCGTACAACCTGAGCGGCCTGCTCGATCCTGTCGGCGGCATGCTCGATGAAATGCTCGCCATGGTTCCCAACATATTCGCGGCACTCGTGATCGCGTTCGTCGGCTGGCTGGTCGGACGGATCCTGGCCAGCCTCGCGACCAACGTGCTCGCCGCCACGGGGGTCGACGGCGTAGGAGCGCGCGCCGGCCTCGACGAGAGGGTCAAGATCTCCCGCCTCATCGGCACGCTCGTGCTGATCTTCGTGTTCGTGCCCGCGTTGATCGCGGCTCTGGAGGCACTCCAGATCCAGGCGATCTCCGGCCCCGCGACCCAGATGCTCAACAAGATGATGCTCGCGGTGCCGAGCATCGTGGCTGCGGCGCTGATCCTGATCATCACGTACTACGTGGCGCGCTTCGTGGCGCGCATCGTCACGCGTCTCGCCGAAGGCCTGGGCTTCGATACGCTCGCGGAGAAGATGCACGTGTCGCACATCTTCTCCGGTCCGATGCAGCCCTCGCGCCTGGCCGGCTCGCTGGTGTTGTTCTTCGCGATGCTGTTCGCCACGGTCGAAGCGGCGAGCCAGCTCGAGTTCACCCAGGTGCGTGACATCGTGAGCACGCTGATCACGTTCGGCGGCGAGGTGCTGCTGGGTGCGGTGATCTTCGTGGTCGGTCTGTGGCTCGCGGACCTTGCGTACGGCGCGGTCAAGCGCTCCCGCGGGGAGCACAGCGCGTTCCTGGCCAACATCACGCGCTTCGCCATCATGGGTCTGGTGATTGCCATGGGCCTGCGGGCCATGGGCATCGCCGACGACATCGTGAACATGGCCTTCGCGTTCACCTTCGGCGCCATCGCCGTCGCGGCGGCGCTGTCGTTCGGCCTGGGCGGCCGTGAGGCGGCCGGCAAGCAGATGGACCGGTGGCTGACGAAGATCAACCGCCCGTAGGGCAGAGGAACCGACTGCTTGGAACGCAAACGGCCCCGGCGGGGAAGACCTGCCGGGTCCGTCGCGTTCCGTCGGCCGACCCGTACCCGGCATCACCCACGGGCCGAATGTCGCGCGCGGACTACTTGAAAACGGCGCGGTGCGGCGTACGGTGAGGTGGACGCGGGCATATGATGCAAATGCATCATTTCCCCTCGCGCCGATCTGGAGTATCGTCATCGGAACCGCCGCGTTCATGGCCGCGCAGCCAGAAGGACCCCCCGATGATGAAGATGACACTTGCCACGCTGTTGACAGCGGTGGCGCTGACGTGTGTAGCCGCCGTTGATGCTCGTTCCCAGGCAGCCGGGGAAACGGGCGCGAAGACCGAGGTCTCGACCAAGGAGGTAACCGCGAAGGTCCCGGAGCTGGATGATCTGCACGAGGTCGTTTACCAGCTCTGGCACGACGCATTCCCCGCGAAGGACTGCAAACTGATCCGGGACCTGCTCCCGCAGACCGACGAACTCGTCGCAAAGCTCGACGCCGCGGCGCTGCCCGGGATTCTCCGCGACAAGCAGGGCGCGTGGGACGCCGGGAAGGCGAAGCTCAAGGAGTCGCTGGCGGCGCTGCACGCGGCCGCCGACGCGAACGACGAGGACGCCATGCTGAAGCAGACCGAAGTATTCCACGCCGAGTTCGAGGGGCTCGTGCGCGTGATCCGTCCCGTCGTACCCGCGCTCGAGGCCTTCCACCAGGAGTTGTACAAGCTCTACCACTACTACGCGCCCGACTACGACCTCGCGAACATCCGCACGGCGTCGGCCGCCATGCAGGAGCGCATTCCGCCGCTCAAGGAATCGACGCTCCCGAAGCGGGTCGCGGACCGCAGGAAGGACTTCGACGCCGCCGTGGCGAAGCTCTCGTCGGCGGTGGACGAGCTGGTCAAGACCGGCAAGAAGGACGACCGGGAAAAGATACTCGCCGCCGTCGAGAAGGTGCACTCGGCGTACGTGAAGACGGTGGGAATCTTCGAGTGATCGTGCTTTGCAGCCGCGGGGCATGGAATTGCCCCGCGGCCCGCTTCATTTGTACGCTGGCCGCAGAAGGAGAGCTGTGAAGATGTGGCATAAGTTACGGGTTTTCGCTGCCGCAGTTCTGCTTGGAGTGCTCCCCAACCTGGCCCACGCCGGCATCGACGTGTACACGTCCCGAGCCGCCTGGACCGCCGCGTTGCCCGCGCCCGTGAACGTCACGATGAACTTCAACATGTTCACCGAGGACGTATCGTTCGCCGTTACGCCCGCGAACGTAGGTCCGTTCACGCTGAGCGCGTACAACGCGGCATCCGTCCCCGAGTTGCTGGACGCGTTCCCGTTCATGTCGCCGGGAGACGGAAACATCGACGGCACGACGTACGCGCTGATCTACGTGGAAGAGGCCGAAGATATTACCGTGAAGCTCAAGTTCGACGGCTTCGTGTACGCCTTCGGTGCCGATTTCCAGTACCCGGGCAACGGCACCCAGCTCATCATGGAGCTCATGTGCGAGTCGGGCGCCCAGCAGGTCCTGGTTCCCGGCACGGGGTCGACCCTCGAGTTCTGCGGATTCATCTCGACGGAGCCCTTCTGCTCGATCCGCTTCCGCAACTCGGTGAACGACGGCTTCGGGCTCGACAACGTGGAAGCAGTCCGTGTCGGCTCGCTCGCCGTGGAACACTCCACCTGGGGCAAGGTCAAGGCGCTGTACCGCTAGATGCGCCTCCCGAGAGGGCCGGCACCTCCCGCCGGCCCTCTTCTTTTTGAGGGTGTGCACTGGACCTGGCGGGGGTATAGGATATCCCTCGAACTTCCGCTCTTCCGGGAATCTTGCAGAGCACACCGATGCCCATCGATCGTTCCAAAGACTCGCAGGTTCGCGCAGCGGTATTCGCGTGGCTCGAGCAGGCCGTTGCGCTTCATGGTCCTGTCCTGGAGAGGTCACGTCTGCTCCAGGGCATCCAGATCGACGGCGAACGCGTTCCGCTCATGAGCCCCGCCCAGGGGATATTCAAGCCTCGAGTTCTTGAGATCCCGCTTTCGATCACTACAAGCCCCGAGGGGCCCTACGACGACAGAGTAGGCGACGATGGCCTGCTTCGGTACCGGTACCGCGGAACCGATCCACGACATCGAGACAACGTTGGATTGCGCGAAGCAATGACGATGGGTGTCCCCCTCGTCTACCTGCATGGGCTCGCGCCGGGGCGCTATTGCCCAACGTGGCCGGTCTACATCGTTGGAGACGATATCGGACGCCTCACTTTCTCCGCGGCGGTCGACGACTCCAGGCTCGGCGCTCGAGAGCTTGCCACGATTACGGAAAGCGACGAGGCCCGCCGGGCGTATATCACGACGATTGCTCTGGCGCGGTTACACCAGCAGACGTTCAG
>CAZPUV010000203.1:0-350 GCA_964589805.1 uncultured bacterium
CCGGGTACTGGAACGCGAGGAACATGCCCAGCGCCGCCCGCTCTTCCGGCGCGAGTTCCAGGATGTCCTGGCCGTCGACGAGGATCTCGCCCTGCGTCACCTCGAAGGTGTCGCGACCGGCCAGAACCTGCGCCAGCGTGCTCTTGCCGGACCCGTTCGGCCCCATGATCGCGTGGACCTCGCCGGGCTTGACCGTGAGGTTGACTCCCTTGAGGATCGGCTTGTCCTCGACCTTTGCGTGTAGATTCTTGATTTCCAGCATTGTGTTCCTTTGTTCTGTTCCCGGTCCGTTGCGAGGCAACGCTGCCCGCGACGTCCCACTCCCGGTCTCGAGTCCGGGCCAGGCCCGG
>CAZPUV010000203.1:360-966 GCA_964589805.1 uncultured bacterium
ACAGACCCCTCCAGGCTGACAGCGAGCAGCCGCTGCGCCTCGACGGCGAATTCCATCGGCAGCTCCGCGAACACCTCGCGGCAGAAGCCGTTGACGATCATGTTCACGGCGTCCTCGTTGGAAATACCACGCGCCCGGCAGTAGAACAGCTGGTCCTCTCCAATCTTGGACGTGGTCGCCTCGTGCTCCGCATGCGACGACGTATTGCCGACCTCGATGTACGGGAACGTGTGCGCGCCGCACTTGTCGCCGATGAGCATCGAATCGCACTGGGTGAAGTTGCGGGCGTTGGACGCGGTCTTCTCCATCTTCACGAGTCCGCGATAACTGTTCTGTCCGTGACCGGCCGAGATGCCCTTGGAGACGATCGTGCTGCGGGTGTTCCTTCCGCGGTGGATCATCTTCGTACCCGTGTCGGCCTGCTGGTAGTTGTTCGTAAGCGCCACCGAGTAGAACTCTCCCACGGAGTCGTCACCCGTCAGAACGCAGCTTGGATACTTCCACGTGATCGCGGATCCCGTCTCCACCTGCGTCCACGAGATCTTGGACCTGGCGCCGCGGCACTCGCCACGCTTGGTAACGAAGTTGTAGATGCCGCCCTTGCCA
>CAZPUV010000203.1:976-5175 GCA_964589805.1 uncultured bacterium
GGTACCAGTTCTGCACCGTGGAGTACTTCACCGTGGCGCCTTCCTCTGCCACGATCTCGACCACCGCGGCGTGAAGCTGGTTCTCGTCGCGGATGGGCGCCGTGCAACCCTCCAGGTAACTTACATAGGCGCCCTTCTCGGCCACGATCAGGGTGCGCTCGAACTGACCGGTCTCACGCGCGTTGATGCGGAAGTACGTGGACAGTTCCATCGGACAGCGCACGCCTTCGGGTACGTAGACGAACGAACCGTCGCTGAACACGGCCGAATTCAGGGCCGCGTAGAAGTTGTCGTTGTAGGGAACCACCGTGCCGAGGGCTCGCTTCACGAGTTCCGGATGATCGTGCACGGCTTCGGAGAAAGAACAGAATACGATGCCGAGCGACGCGAGTTTGTCCTTGAACGTCGTTGCCACCGAAACCGAATCGAACACCGCGTCCACCGCCACGCCCGCAAGGCGCATCTGCTCCACCAGCGGAATGCCGAGCTTGTCGAAGGTGCGCCGGATCTCCGGGTCGACTTCGTCCATGCTCTTCGGCCGGTCGCCCGCCTGTTTGGGCGCGGAATAGTAGTGAATATCCTGGAAGTCGATCTTCGGGTAGCGGACGTTGGGCCACTTCGGCTCCTCCATCCGGGTCCAGGCCCGGTACGCGCGCAAGCGCCACTCGAGCAGCCACTCGGGCTCCTGCTTGCGGGCGGAAATCACGCGCACGACGTCTTCGTCGAGCCCCTTGGGGATCTTGTCTTCCTCGACGTCCGTGACGAAGCCCCACTCGTAATCCCTGGAGATTCGCTCCTGGATGGGGTCGACGCCTTCCCGGATGGGCTCTGCCTTGCCTGCCATGGGTCCTCCGTTCGACACTCCGCGCCGTCCGAGTTGGTGTAATCGCACTGATTTAGTGCTATTTAAAGAGTAACGAAAATCACCGCCGGAATCAACCCGGGGGATGATCCCGTGTAACCAATTGCGGATTCACAGTATACGCCCTGGGCCGCCCTGGCGCCAGCGGGATCTTCCGCCGCCCGCCCGGTCCCCGGGGGTTCCTACGGGGTCGACGTGTCCACGACGCCCCCGTCGGGCATCGTCATCCGGGACTCGTCGAAGGGCCGGGTGAACGAGATATCGCGGATCGAACACGCCGCGTAGACGTTCTCCTCTTCGTAGATCGTGAAATGCGCCGGCATCGTCAGGCCGTCGACGGTGGTCATCTCGTCGAAGACGAGACAATGCTCGGGCGTGGATGTACTGCCTTCGCCGAGCAGCGCCCGGTAGGTCACGATGTAGTCGCACGCGCGCAGCAGCTTCGTCTCGGGGTGGATGTAGAGTCGGTAGTAATCGTCGGGCGTGTCGCCGATCCCGGGCTCGAACGTCATCATCACGGTGACGTACTCCGTCGGGTCGTCGCGGAGGCGTCCGGTGGCGGGTTCCCCGAGCAGGACGCCGGGGTCCTGGGTGAGCCACGGGAGGTTGATGAAGTAGTAGTTGAGAAGCGCGAGAAACCGAACCGGCGTTGGATCGGGCCAGTTCGTGCTCCACGCCTTCTCGCCGTCCCACGCCAGCGAGATGTCGGTTCCGGGCATGTCCATGTAGGCGCGACGGCGCGACTGTTCGATTACGAACGTCGATGCGGGCCCTTCGCCCCGGCCCGGGGACTCCCAGCTGTCGGTGAATGACATCGTCGGCGCCGAACGCCATCCTTCCATGCCACCGTGCGCGGCGATCATGTCCCGGACGATCTGTGGCCCCCGGAGTGGCTCCGGTGAGCCTGTTTCCGTCGCTGTACCGGTCTTCCGGGTTTGATCCTCACGCGAGCACGCGCCTGTCAGCGCGATCACGCCGGCGACGACGGACAGGACGATAAGACCATGCGACCTCATGATGAATCCCCCTTTCCAATCCGCCGCATTCTACCACAGTTTCGTCGCGAGGCCCGGATTGCGTCCGGCCGCCGACCGCGCTACATTCAGACCATGCCTTCCCGAAAAGACGACGATTTCCTCGTATTCGTCCAGGACCAGATGTCGGGGCTGCCTGCGTTGACATTTCGGCGGATGTTCGGCGGCATCGGCCTCTACCAGGGGGCGGTGTTCTTCGCGATCATCGACGAGGGGGTTCTCTACTTCGTGACCGATGACGATACCCGCCGGCGGTACGAGGCGCGAGGAATGAAGCCGTTCCAGTACGCGCCCGGCAAGTTCATACGCACCTACTACGAAGTGCCGGTCGACGTACTGGAGGACGACACCCAGCTCGAGGCGTGGGCGCGGGAGGCAGTGGCGGTGCAGAAGAGGCGCTCCGCCGTGCGCAAGCAACCGGCGGGCAGGAAGACCGCGCCGCGAGCAACAAAGACGAAGGCGAAGAGTCGAAATACGAAGAAGACCCCATCGCGCGGAAGAGCCGGGACTGCTGCAAAGACCAGGCCGCGCGGGAAGTGAGGAAACGATGACTGGATGGATTGCCGCGCTGGCCCTGACGGCACTCGCGGGTGCCGCCGCGCCCGCGCGGGCGCAGAACGGGACGACGTTCGATCGGCACTGGCACGACGGCAAGGCAGAACTCGACGGATACCGCCTCGTCGTTTCGAGATACGGCGAGGACCGGCAGGGGACCGCGGTGATGGTGTTCGTCACGGAGCCGTTCAGCGAGTCGATGCGCGTGAAGGTCGACAACCCCGCGGCCAATCCCAGGGACACGTTCGATGCCCTGAAGCTCAACCTGGTGAGGGAATTTCAGACGGGGATATACAACTACAATACCATGGTGTCGGTGTTCGTGCGCTCAGCCAACCTGGAGCCGGCCAAGGTGACGTTCTCCAGCGCGGAGTGGTGCGGCCACGTGTACTCCGAGATGGTCTTCCGATCGAAGCAGATCAGCGGCTCGTACGCGAGCTACTTCGAGGGAGAGTCCGGTCCCATATCGCTCGCGCGTCCGTCCGGTGGTGTAACCGAAGATGAGTTGTTCATCGCGTTGCGTGGACTCCGGAAGGACTTCCTGGCCGCAGGCGAGACGCGAACCGTGCCGTATCTCCCCGGGGTGTTCCATTCGAGACTCTCGCACCGGCCGCTCGAGTGGACGCGGGCCACGATCAGCCGCGCTGCGAAGGGCGTGTCGGTCACGGTGCCGGCCGGGACGTTCGTCGCTGTTCGGTACGACGTGAAAATAGAGGATGGGCGCGCCGGAACGTTCTTCATCGAAGGCGAGTATCCGCACCGCATCGTCAAGTGGTCGTTGCCGCCGGATGTTTCCGGTGAACTCACCGGCTCCGCGCGACTCGAATACTGGAAGCTGAACGCCGAGGGGAACGAGTCCCATCTCAGGAAACTGGGACTGGGGAAGCCGTGAAGACGCGGGGAGCCGCTCAGTAGCAGACGCCCGGCGCTTTGCGCAGATAGGGCGTCTCTCCGATCTGGTCCAGCATGAAGCCAGCCACGTCGGCGCACGAAATGCTCACGCTCCAGATGAAATTGCCGACGTGAGTTCCGTGCCGGTACTTGCCCCGCTTCCGTCCGCCCGTCAACTGTCCGGGTCGAACGATCACCCAGTCCAGCCCGCTCTCGCGCACCACGTGCTCCTGGCGTCCCTTGTCGTACCAGTAGAAAGGCAGAATGAGCGGGATCGTGAAGAATGTGTAGTACAGGCCCAGGCGCCCCGTGCTGTTGCCGACACCCAGCGCGGTCTCGACGACGAGACGCTTCACGCCGGCCTCTTTCATGGCTTCGACGATGTTGCGGGTTCCCCCGGACAGGATCTTCGACGGGCCCAGCCAGCGCCGGTGCCCGAGTGCGCACAGGACCGCTTCCTGTTCGCGAACCGCACGATCCACCGTGGCCCGGTCCATCACGTCGCCCTGCACCAGCGAAAGACGTTCGTGTTTCGCTTTCAGGCGCTCGGGGTCGCGCACCATCGCGGTCACGTGGTGTCCGCGCTCGAGCGCTTCCCGGACGATTTCCCGGCCCGTGCGGCCCGTGGCTCCGACGACGAGAACTCTATGGGCTGCACGGGGTTTTTGTTCCGGTACATGAAAACGACTCCGGGGTAAAGGAACAGGACGAATGGTAGCATACCCATGGCCCGGACTCCCGGGGAGCGGCTCCGCATTTTAGGGCTTACCGAAGACGAGTCTTTGTACTATCCTTCACGTTTCGTTATCTGACGTCACTACTTCCAGTTAGGTGCTCACTTGTACCGAATCGAATCC
>CAZPUV010000204.1:0-5172 GCA_964589805.1 uncultured bacterium
TGCCCGGGCTGGCCAAGACCCTCCTCATCAGCACCCTTGCCCGGGTCCTCCAGCTCGACTTCAACCGCGTCCAGTTCACGCCCGACCTGATGCCGAGCGACATCACCGGCACGGAGATCCTGGAAGATGAAGCCGCGTCGAGAAAGCGGTCGTTCCGCTTCATCAAGGGCCCCATATTCGGAAACGTCATCCTCGCCGACGAGATCAACCGCACGCCGCCCAAGACGCAGGCGGCCCTCCTCCAGGCCATGCAGGAGAAGAAGGTCACCGCGGGCGGCGAGACCTTCTCGCTCGACCTGCCGTTCTTCGTCCTAGCCACCCAGAATCCGATCGAGCAGGAAGGCACCTATCCGCTGCCCGAAGCCCAGCTCGACCGATTCATGTTCAACATCCGGGTGGATTACCCGTCCGAGCAGGAGGAGATCCAGATCGTCGAGTCCACCACCTCGCCGGCGACACAGCAGCCGTCGATCGTGCTCCACGCCAACGATATCCTGCGCACCCAGGCGCTCGTGCGCACCGTACCGGTGGACTCGCACGTGCTCGGTTACGCCATACGGCTGGTGCGCGCCACGCGCGACGACACGACCCCGCAGGTGCAGCAGTATGTGTCGTGGGGCGCGGGCCCGCGCGCGGGCCAGAATCTCGTGCTGGGGGCGAAGGTGCGGGCGGTCATGAACGGCCGGCCGATACCGAGCATCGAGGATGTGCGCGCGATCGCGCACCCGGTGCTGCGGCATCGCATCGTAACCAACTTCAACGCGGACGCGGACGGTATTTCCACCGACAACTTGATCGACATGCTGCTGGAAGGTGTCGGCGAATAGTTCGAGAACATGGCTTCAGGGAAACCCTTTCGCGCACGCGCGCGCATCCTCGCCGGTGCGGCGGTCGGGATCGCGGTCATTGCCGCGTTCGTGACGCTCGGCCGCAGCCCGCGGTGCGCACCCGCGGACGGTGACGCCCGGTCGGTGGGCTGGGTGGTCGCCAACCAGCCGGAACGTGTTCGCGCACTCTTCGACAGTCTCAATCTGGACCGCCCCGGTCTCGAAGCCGTTCGCAAAGCCATCCGGGTGAGCGACTACACCGGCGCGTGCGAGGCGCTGCTCACCTACTACCGCACCGCCCCCACCGCGGCGTGGCTGCGCCATGGTCCCGTGCCGGAGTCGGGACGCACAAGTTCGCGGGCGGATGCGATTGTCGCGGACACATTCAACTTCTACAGGGACGAGGCGAAGGTTCCGCGCACGCGGCGCGGCACGCTGGACTGGTCCTACAACGGGCCGAAGAACGACCCGGAATGGGGCTGGTCGCTCAACGGGCACCATCACTTCAACACCCTGACACAGGCTTACTACAACACGGGCCGCCGTGAGTACGTTGAACGCATAGATGCGGACGTGCGGGACTGGATCCTCCACAACCCCATGCCCTCGCGCATGACGCGCAAGGGACCGTGGCGCGGCATCGAAGCGGCCTCGCGCGCCCGCAACTGGATGTTCACGTTCTACGGCCTCCAGGCGTGCGACGAGTTCTCGCCGGCTGCGAGGCTCCTGATGCTGGCGAGTCTCTCGGAGCACGCGCACTACCTCATGCTCTTCCATCGCCGCGAGGCGGGCAACTGGGCCGTCACGGAAATCGAAGGACTCGCGACGATCGGCGCGGCGTGGCCGGAGTTCCAGGATGCGCCGGGGTGGCGCGCGTATGCCCTGGAGAAGATGGGAAAGCAGATGGGGGAACAGGTGTATCCCGACGGCGCGCAGACCGAACTCACGAGCATCTACCACCGCATCGCGACGGAGCATTTCGACAAGTTCATCGGCGTGTTTCGCGAGTTCGGCTTCGCCGTTCCCGATTCGCTGTCCGTGGGCGTACAGAAGATGTGGAGCTACCTCGCCCTCACCATGCGGCCCGACGGAACCACGCCGGAGAACAACGACGCCGAACGCCGCGACATCCGGGAAAAACTTCTGGCAGCCGCGCGCACGTACGACCGGCCGGACTGGATCTACATCGCCACCAACGGCGCCTCGGGCGTGATACCCGCCGCGGGCCCGTCGGTAACGTTCCCGTGGGCCGGGCACGCGGTGATGCGGAGCGGATGGCAGGCGGACGCGCACTGGTCGTTCTTCGACATCGGACCGTTCGGCACGGCCCACCAGCACCGCGACAAGCTGCACCTTTCGATCGACGCCTTCGGCCGGGCACTGCTCGTCGACGCCGGACGCTACAACTACCAGCGCGGCCCGGTCCGCGACTACTTCACCGGATCGGCGGCGCACAATGTGGTCCGCATCGACGGCCGCGACCAGAAACCCACGGCCGAGCGCGCAAACGATCCCGTCGCCACCAGCGAGTACGGCACGATGCCCGAGTGGGACTACGCGCGCGGGATGTTCAACAGCGGCTATGAGGGTGTGCGCGGCCAGGCCATCCACACACGCGCGGTGATCTACGTGCGCGACCGCTTCTGGGTGGTGGCGGACCGCGTCGAAACAGACCGCCCGCGCGAGATCGAGGCGCTGTGGCACTTCGCACCCGACTGCTCGCTCACGCTCGACGGCCGCACGGCCGTCACGGTGGACGAGGGGCTCGGAAACCTCCGAATCGTGCCGGTGGGTGGCATGGGCTGGAAGCCGGAAATCACAGCCGGCGTGGAGCGCCCGGCGATTCAGGGGTGGTACAGCGGCTACTATAATGAGAAGACGCCAAACCCCACGGCCGTCTACCGCGCGGAGATTCCGGGAACGACGACATTCGCGTGGGTGATCGTGCCCGCGCGCGGGGCCGTGCCCGCGGTGAACGCCACCGTGATCTCGAGCCGTGCCGAGCGCATCGAGCTGCGCGTGCAAATCGACCCGAAGGAGTGGTTCGTGGTCACGATTCCGATGAATGCGTGGCGCCCGGCCGTGCGGCGCGAGGGCTGAACGGCCGGCGCCCGGCCCGGATTCGCGCGCGCACCCGCCGCAAAAGCGCGTCGCGCGCGTGCCTTTCGGGGTGTATACTCGGCACCCATGGCGGAACCACGAAAACTCAAGACCGGTCTGGTCAATGTCACGTTCGGAGAGGGCGTTACCATCGTCGAACCGTGCAACCTCTACGGTTGTACCATCGGCGACGGGTCGTTCATCGGCCCGTTCGTCGAGATCCAGAAGCAGGTCACGATCGGAAAACGCGCGCGCGTGCAGTCGCACGCCTTCATCTGCGAACTCGTCACCATCGGCGACGACTGCTTCATCTCGCACGGCGCGATGTTCATCAACGATGTGTTCCAGATCGGCGGGCCGGCCTGGGGTCAGAACCACCTGTGGAAGCCCACGAAGATCGGCAACAAGGTTTCCATCGGAACCAACGCGACGATCCTGCCCGTGTCGATCTGCGACAACGTGGTGGTTGGCGCGGGCGCCGTCGTGACGAAGGATATCACCGTAGCGGGGATCTACGCCGGCAACCCGGCGCGATTGATCCGTAAATTGTGACCACGGAACTGGCGACATCCGAGACAACCACTGCGAAGCCGAAGCGCCGCTTCGGCGCCGAATCACCCGTGAAGATCCTCGTCGTCAACAGCTCGCTCCGCGTGGGCGGGGCGGAGTCGATGTCCATCGCGCTCGCCAACGCGCTGGCCATGGAAGGGCTCGAGGTGTATTTCGCGAGCGCCGGCGGACCGCTCCGTGACAACCTCGACAAGCGCGTGCGCTATCTTCCCACCGACAACCCCAATCATGCACCCAGTCGCGCAACGCACGAGCTGCTGCTCTACATCAAGCATCACCGCTTCGACGTGATCCATGCGCACGGGGGTTCGTGTGCGCTCACCGCGTCAATTGCGGCGAAGGCGAGCAACGCCCACCCGGTTCGCGTGCTCACGCATCATTCGCGCGTGTTCCGGCGCGCGCCGCGATGGCTGTCGGGACCGGTCATGAAGCGATGCGCGGATCATTTCATCGCCATCAGTCATGACAAGCAGGCGGACCTGGAAGCGCTGGGAATCAGGACCGAGCGCATCTCGATGATTCCGAACTTCGTGGACGTCGATGAGATCGCGACGCGCGTGGCATCCGTCGAACGCGCGCCCACGCTCCGCGCGCTCGACATCCCCGAGGGCGCGCGCGTGCTCATGATGGCGGGACGCGTGATCGCGGCCAAACGATTCGATCATCTCATCCGGATCGCCGCCGAGGTGGCGCGGCGGGAGAAGGACCGCGAGGTGCACGCGCTCGTCGTGGGAGACGGGCCCGACCTCGACGATGTGCGCCGCGTGGCCGCAAAGGAAGGCCCCCCCGCGAGAATCCACTTCGTGGGCTACCAGCGCGATGTGCTCGCCTATCTCGCCGCCGCAGACGTGGTGGTGTTTCCGAGCGAGCACCCCGAGGTGCTTCCGATGTTCCTGATCGAAGCGAGCGCGGCGGCCCGGCCCATCGTGTGCTCCGATATCCCGGGGAACCGCGAGATCGTGAACGATGGCGAGACAGGCCGCGTGGTCAAGGGTGGCGTTCAGGATTACGCCGCGGCCGTCGTCGGTCTGCTGCAGCATCCCGAGATGGGTGCCCTCTATGCCCACGCCGCGCAGCGGCGCGCGCAGGAGAGATTCGACCGCCCTGCCGTGGCGCGCGAGACGATCGGAGTCTACCAGCGCCTCCTTGCCCGAACCTCGCCGGGCTCCTGAACGACTGGAGCGAAGGTTTCGGACGCGGGGCGCCGGGTGCGATCGCTGCTGGAAGGGGTCCAGGACGCCGGCCGTGAACACGTGGTGCAGTGGGACGGCCGGGATACGACGGGCAGCGAACTACCGAGTGGTGTCTACTTCGGCGTGCTGCGCACCGAGTCCGGAATCGCGACCCGCAAGCTCGTGCTACTGCGATAAGGACATCGGAAGGACCATTCTTACCGGAGATCGACGCCGCCCCAAAGCACCTCCTTGCCGCAGGACCCCCGACCCGCTAGATTGATCAGAGCCTGCGCCGTGGCGCGGTGCTGCGAGCCATGGCATACCTCCGCGACAAGAAACAGGTCTCCCGCTATCTCGACCCGGCCGTGGTCGGGAAGCTCCAGAACATGGAGCTCAAGGCACGGCTCATCGTGGAGGGGTACATCGCGGGACTGCACCGGAGCCCCTACCACGGCTTCTCGGTGGAGTTCGCCGAGTACCGCCCCTACATGCCCGGCGAC
>CAZPUV010000205.1:0-5163 GCA_964589805.1 uncultured bacterium
ATCCGGTGACCGGGGCCGGGAAAACCGCGCGGGGACGGGCCTTCCCAGGGGCGCGGGTGTCCCCGGCCGCAACGGTTCCGTCCACCGGGGTTGCAGAGGCGTGGCCCCGCGGCCCCGCCCCCCCCGCTAGAACATGGCGAAGAGCGCTTCGAGCGAGCGCGGCTGCCTGTCCATCGTGAGACGGCGCTGGTGCTCGAGCCTGGCGTCCATCGTGGCAAGGGTGTCGTTCCGGTAGAACACGCCCGTGTAGAAGCGGTCCCTGCGGAGCGCCAGACGGAACGCCGCCTCCAGGTCCGTCGGATCGTGATCCTCGGGGATCGGCGCCACGACGCCCTTCATGAAGTCGAATGTGATCACCTGGTTGAACGTCGGACACGGCGATATGAGCTGGATCACCGAGAAGCCCCGGTGTTCGACGCCGGCCTGGATCAGCTTCGCCACCCCCTTCACATCCGACGAGAAGCCTCGCGCCACGAAGCTCACGCCGTACGCCAGGAACATCCGGAGCGGATCCAGCGGCGGGTCTTCGAGTCCGAACGGCGTCGTTCCGGTGACCATGCCCACCGGCGACGTCGGGGACCCCTGCCCCTTGGTGAGTCCGTAGATCGCGTTGTCGATGATGAGGTACGTGAGGTCGGGATTGCGCCGGGCCGCGTGCGGAATGTGACCGCCGCCGATGGAAAGCCCGTCCCCGTCGCCGCCCACCACGAACACGTGCAGCTTCGGATTGGCCGCCTTTACACCGATCGCGGTCGGGAGCGCGCGCCCGTGAGCGGTGTGATACGCGTAACTCCTGATGAAGTGCGAAAAGCGGCCGGAGCAGCCGATGCCGGAGACGATGGCGATGTCCTTCGGTTCGAGCTGCATCGCGGACAGTGCCTGCGTGAAGGCGGCAAGGTCGCCAAAGTCCCCGCAACCGGGGCACCAGATGGGCTCCACGTCGTTCTTGTAATCCTTCGGCTTGAGCGCGATGGCCTGGGTCATGCGTTTCTCTCCTTGTGCGCTACACGTGTTCCGAGAGCGCGGCGTATACGTCGTCGGCCGTGAACGGCAGCCCCGTACACTGGTTGACGTCGATGAATTCGGTTCCCTGCACGCGAACGTGCGACCGCAGATGACGCGAGAACTGCGCGGTGTGGTTCTCCTCGAAGACCACGACCTTCTTCAAGGGCGAAAGAAACGACTCGATCTTCGCCGCGGGAAGCGGGTGCAGCACCTTCGGCTGCAGGTGCGCGATTCGCACGCCGTCGTCGAGCATCCGTTTGAGCGCCTCCGCGATCGGACCCTCGGTGGAACCCCACCCGATGACGCCGATCGCGGCGCCGCCTCCGTCGTCGTGGACGCCGTTCCCGTTCGCGTTCAATTCGTTCGCCAGCGTCTCCAGCTTGCGGAAGCGCTTCGCAACCATCTTGACGCGGTTTTCCGGCGTGTAGTCGGCCAGGCCCGCCTCGTCGTGCTCGAGCCCGGTGGTCACGTACATGCCGTTCTCCGTACCGGGAACCGACATCGGCGAGACACCGGTTTCGCTGTCGGCGAAACGGTTGTAGTTCTCGAGCATCTCCCCGGTCGGCAGCGCGCGGTCGTCGAGCACGATGTTCGACAGGTCCGGCGTGTGCAGCGTGCGCGTGCGGTACCCCATGGACTGATCGCTCAGCAGTATCACCGGCATCTGGAAACGCTCCGCCAGGTTGAACGCGTTCACCGCCTGGTGGAAGCAGTCCTCGACGCTGGTCGCCGCGAGCACGATGCGCGGCGCCTCTCCCGAACTCCCGTGGATCGCGAACATCAGGTCCGCCTGCTCGGTCTTGGTGGGCATGCCGGTGCCCGGACCGCTGCGCATCACGTCCACGACGACCACGGGAATCTCCGAAATCGACGCCATGCCGATCAATTCGCTCATCAGGCACAGCCCCGGACCGGAGGTCGCGGTCATGGCCCTGGCCCCGGTGTAGGAGGCGCCGAGGCAGGCCGCGATGGCCGCGATCTCGTCCTCGGCCTGGATGACGTTTCCGCCGAACGCCGGCAGGTGCTTCATCATGAACTCGAGCACCTGGGTGGCGGGCGTGATGGGATACCCGGCGACAAACCGGCAGCCACCGGCGATCGCACCCAGACTCAGCGACTGGTTGCCCGAGAGGATCACCCGGCCTTCGGGCTTCTGGCCCGTCCGCGATGGCGCGAGCTTCACGCCCGCGAGGCGCGCTTCGCCATTGAGAACCGACAACCCGGCCTCGAACGCCTTGAGGTTCGTGGCGACGACCTCGTCGCCCTTGCGCTTGAACTGCTTCCTGATCAGCGCCCGCGCCGGTTCGGGGGGAATTCCGAGCGCGCCGACCATCGAGGCGAGCGCCACGATGTTCTTCGAGATGCGCGCTCCGGTCTCCTTCATGGTCGTGTCGTGCAGGGGCACTTCGATGCGCGTGTGCGGGTAGTCCTCGGGCACGCTGCAGAAGCGGGGGTCGTAGAGGAGGAAGGCGCCCGGGTTCATCCGTTCGCCCCACACGTCGACGGCCTCCTGATTGAAGGCCATGAGAATATCCGCATCACGGCCGATGGAACGGAGCGGGTCGGTGCCGATGCGCACCTGCATCATGGCGAGGCCGCCCTTGATCTCGGCGGGGTACGAGCGAAACGTGAAGACCTCGTAACCGGAGTCGACCGCCGAACGCGTCAGAATCTCCGCGGTGCTGATGACGCCCTCGCCGCCTTCTCCGGCGACGCGGACGGTGATTTCATTTCGTGGCATGGAGATCTCCCGGCAGGTTGGGCATGTCGGCGGAGTATATCAGACAACCCCGGGTTGGGTAAACGCAAGCGGGTGCCATCGCTCCGGTTGCGGTCCTCACCGGGCGGAAGAAGTCGGGCGGGACCGAACCCGGGCGCGCTCGAACTCGAGGAGGTTCTGTTTCATCCCGAGACCGCCGCCGAACCCGACCAGCCGGCCGTCGGCGCCGATCACACGGTGGCAGGGGATCACAATCGGAACCGGGTTTCGGTTGCAGGCCATTCCCACCGCCCTCGCAGCGCCGGGTCGGCCGACCCGCGCGGCGACGTCACCGTACGCAACCGTCTCGCCGAAAGGAATCCGCGCGAGTTCCCTCCACACGGCCTGCTGGAAGTCCGTCCCGGGCAGGACGACCGGCAGGTCGAAGCGGGTCCGCTCTCCGAGGAAATAGTCCCGGATCTGCCGGGTCGCGGCGCAATCGAGGGACGGGTCCAGCGTCCACGACGGGTCCACGTCGCGGGCCGCGTGCGTGCCGATTGCGACCCGCTCGAGGCCGCGGTTGCTCCACGCCACCGCGATGCGGCCGGCGGGGGTATCGAGCCATGTGTAGCTGACCGTCATCGTGTTCATGCATACACAACGCCGCCCGCGCCTGCCAGCGCGTTTTCACCGCGGCCAGGCGGGCTTGCGCGCGCGCCGCCGATCGTCGATGATCGGGCCATGACCTCTACCCGAACGATCCTCGCCGGCGTCGCCGCGGCGGCGATGGTGGCCGCCGGCTGTTCCGGCAAAGGCGCCAGCGCCGGGAAGAAGGCCTCCTATCCGGGGGCGGTGGTCGTGTCGGTGGACCGAATCGAGTTCGACGACGGCGACACGTTCCTTCTCGACGGCAGGCCGATCCGTGTTCTCGGCATCGACACGCCCGAAGTCGCGGAGCCCGACGTCGGCATCTTCGAAGACCAACCCTTCGGCCGCGCGGCCGCCGAATCGACCCGGGTCCTCATTCTGCGCGCGCGTGTGGTCGAGATCGCGGAAGACGGGCTCGACCGCTACGACCGGCGCCTCGCGCACGTGTTCGTGGACGGCGACCTGCTCGCCGAGCGCCTGCTCGCGATGGGGCTGGCCTATGAGAACGTCCGCCATTTCGGAGACAACGGGTTTCCCGACCTCGCGGACCGGGTTCTCCGCGCAGCCGACGCCGGGCCGAAGCCGGCGTTCCAGGAACCGTACAAGTGGAGAAAGAAGCACCAGCGGCGCACTCCCCCCGGGACGGGTCCGTGACCGCGGAACGCCAGGTTGTCGCGGGGACCGGGTCCCGGGAGTTCAGCGGGCGCTGGAGACGATCCGGGCCGTCGTGACGAGCTGGCCCGAATGCCGGCAGGTGTGCTCCGCGGCGTGGAACAGAAGGCCGAGCACGGTGCTCGGCAGCTCCGCGCCCCCCACCCGGCGCGCGTCGTGCAGCGCCTTCTCGGGCGTGCAGCGCAGCTGGCGCAGCGCCCGGTCGACGGTGATCTCCAGCAGGTCGATCAACTCGGCCGCATCCCCGCCGATGTCGCCGCCTCGTTCGATGGCCAGCGCGCCGCGCTGGGACTCGTTCAGCGACTCACCGCGGGCGTAGGTCATGAGGCGATCCAGCGCGTGCGCGGCGTGGAAGAGATGGAACGCCGCGGAGGCCACCCCGCCCGGGCGGGCGTGCAGTTCGTCGCGGGACAGACCGGTGGCCGCCCGGCGGGCCTCCTCCCGGGCCTGCAACAGGCTGTGGGCGACGGGCATGAGCAGCGCGGGGATCCCGTGGATGGGACCCCGGAGCCAGGTTTCGGGGCGCACGGTCGTCATCTACTCCTCCTGCACGCGGGTTCCGCTGCGGACGGTCGGTTCAATTCAGTAGTCTAGCCACGTTCCGCGGGAGTGCAAACGGACACGCCAGCCGTTCGGGCGCGACGCGGTCTGTTAGAGCAGGCTGACGATCCGCGCCAGGGAGTCGGTCGTCCAGCCGAGCACGGTTTCGATGCCGGGAACGACGCCGCTGGGCCCCAGGCCGAGCCAGATCACGACGAGGACGGAGACCAGGAGGACGGTGCGCACGCCCCAGTCGTCGAATACCGGCGTCTCGGTCTTCGGCGTCCGGAAGTACATGTAGACGATGACGCGAAGGTAGTAATAGAGGGAGAGCGCGCTGTTGAGCACGGCGATGACGGCCAGCACCACGAGGCCGCGGTCGATGGCGGCGCTGAAGACATAGTACTTCGCGAAGAAGCCGGCCGTGGGCGGGATTCCGGCCATCGCGAACATGAACACCGACATGGAGAATCCCAGCATCGGGCGGCGCAGTCCCAGGCCCGACATGTCTTCCAGCTCCAGACCGCGCGACTCGCTCCGGTTCTCGATGGCGCACAGGAGCGCGAACGCTCCCAGCGTCATGAACGCGTACACGACGA
>CAZPUV010000206.1:0-2875 GCA_964589805.1 uncultured bacterium
CACTCCCGCGCGCGTTGACGAACACGTGCGCGCAGATGCGTCCGCGGACCAGGAAGGGCCTCCCCGATGCCAGATACCGCGCCAGCGCTCTCGCCGCTGCGCGCCCGTACGGAACCACCCGCTGCCGGCCACCCTTGCCGGTCACCATCACGACGTTCTGGTCGTCGAGGACGGCGTCGAGGACGAGCCCGCACAGCTCGCTCACCCGCAGCCCCGCTCCGTAGGCCATCTCCAGCATGGCCCGGTCCCGGAGGCCCAGGGGAGTCGTGTCGGGCTGGGCGAGCAGCGACTCCACCTGACCCACGGTGAGAACCCCCGGCAGGCGGCGGGGCAACCTGGGGCGAACCACCCGGTCGCCCACGTCGTCCGGTCCTTCTCCTTCGCGCGCGAGAAAGCGGTGGAAGTGGCGGAGTGTCGAGAGCATGCGGGCCCGCGAGGCCGGCGTGAGGCCCCGCCGGGACAGCCGGACCGCGTGGAACTCGAGGCCCTCCCGCGTCATCGCGCCGGGCCGGTCGATCCCGAGCTCGGCGAGTGTGTCGAGATAGCCGCGCAGGTCGCGCGCGTAGGCCCGGATGGTGTTGGGCTGCAGTCCCTTCTCGATCACCAGGTAGTTGAGAAAGGCATCCACCGCCCCGTCCAGCGTCTGTTTCATGGCCCTTGACGTGAATCGGGTGAGTTGCTATGGTTCACCGGTTATTCTCCAGGAGGACATTGGAATGCCACAACATAAATCGTGTGAGAAGCGCATCCGGCAGGACGAGAAGCGCACCGCCCGCAACCGCGCGGCGCGGGGCACCCTGCGCACCTCGGTGCGCAAGTTCCGCGAACTCGATCCAGCCAAGCGCGCCGCCGAGTACAATTCGCTGCAGTCGCTGCTCGACCAGGCGGTCAAGAAGGGCATCATCTCGAAGAACCGCGCTGCGCGCCTGAAGTCGCGCCTCGCGCCGGCTGCCTGACCGGCTGCGCGGGCCCGAAAAGACATCGGCGCCTCCCCGTACGGGGGGGCGCCGCTTTTTTTGTCTCCGCCGGCGTCGCCTACGACGCGTAATACCGTTGCACTACCGCGGTGACGTCCTCGAGAGGAACCAGGTCGGTGCGATCCTCGATCCGGTAGTAGATCTCAGCCTTGCCGTCCTTGAGATTCCGCTCGCCGAGCGTGACACGCACGGGGACTCCGATGAGTTCGGCGTCCTTGAACTTCGGGCCCGGCCGCAGATCGCGGTCGTCGAGCAGCACGTCCAATCCGCATCCGCACAGCGCGGCGTACAGGCGCTCCATCTCCGCCACGGTCCTCTCGTCGGAAACGTTGACCGGCAGCACCACCACGTGGTACGGCGTCAGCGCCCGTGGCCAGCGGATGCCCTTCTCGTCGTGGTGCTGCTCGATCGCCGCGGCGACCGCGCGCGAGACTCCGAAGCCGTAACACCCCATGATGAAGTGGCGGTCCGTTCCGTCGCGGTCCAGATACGTTGCCTTCATGCTCTGGCTGTACTTCACGTCCAGCTTGAAGATGTGCCCGATCTCCACTCCCCGCTGCAGCACCAGCTCGTCCTTGCCGCACTGCGCACACACGTCACCGGCCGCGGCCATCGCAACCGGGACGCTCCGCGACGGCGCAAAGTCGCGCCCCATCTTCACACCCCGGAGGTGCGCGTCGGCGCTGTTGGCGCCCACGATCATTCCGTCGTAGTTGTTCAGCAACGTGTCCGCGATGATCTCCACCCCGTCCGGGAGCCCGACCGGGCCCGCGAATCCCACCGGCGCGCCGGTCACGTCGAGGATCTCCTCGTCGGTCAGGAGTCTCGTGCCGGGGTCTCCGATCGCCCGCGCGAATTTGACCTCGTTCAACTCCCGCTCGCCCGGGATCAGGACCGCGACCACGCGCTCACCGCTCCTGAACAGCAGGGTCTTCACCAGCCGCATGGGCGAGACGTTGAACATGAGACTCACATCGTCGACGGTGTGCTTACCCGGGGTAGGTACCTGCTCCATGCGCGTGGACGGTTCGAGTTCCCGCCTGGCCGGACCGGCGCTCTCGGCGCGCTCGTCGTTGGCCGCGTAGCCGCACCCCGGGCACCGGAACATGACACTCTCGCCCTCGTCGGCGAGCACGATGAACTCGTGGTTGACGTCACCGCCGATTGCGCCCGACTCGGCCTGCACCATCACGGCCTCGAGTCCGCAGCGCTCGAGGATGCGCCGGTAGGCGCCCGCCATCGCCTCGTAGGTCTCCTGCAGCGACTCCTGTGACGCGTGAAAACTGTACGCGTCCTTCATCATGAACTCCCGGGCGCGCATCACGCCGAAGCGCGGCCGGAACTCGTCACGAAACTTGACGAGAATCTGATAGAGGCACTGCGGGAGCTGGCGGTAGCTCTTGATCTCCGCGCGCGCGATGTCGGTCACGACCTCCTCGTGGGTCGGTCCGAGTGCGAAGAACCGGTCGCGGCGGTCCTTCAACTTGAAGAGAAGCTCGCCGAAATTCGCGAGACGTCCCGTCTCCTCGTACAACTCGCCCGGGTGCAGGATGGGCATCTGCACCTCCTGCCCGCCGACCCGGTCCATCTCCTCCCGCACGATGGTCTCGATGCGGCGCAACACCCGGAGCCCCGCGGGAAGAAAGCTGTACACGCCGGATGTGAGCATCCGGATCATGCCGGCACGCAGCATCAAACGATGGCTCGGTATCTCGGCATCGCGGGGCACTTCCTTGTACGTCGGCAGATAGTACTTCGACCAGCGCATGATTCTCCGATGTCGCGTTGGGAAACCGCCGACGGAAGCCGGCGGCATTGAACTCAGTAATTGTATCCGATGAAAAGCTCGAATCCCGTGTCGCGGGATATCTTATCGAAATCCGTCGGCCATGTAAAGT
>CAZPUV010000206.1:2885-5156 GCA_964589805.1 uncultured bacterium
AGTTCACTCGCGCAACGGGCGCAAAGCCCAGGTTCAACTCCACGCCTGCACCCAGCGTGCCCAGCCACTCCGTGTCGAAGATCTCGAAGTCGTTGCGGCCGACCCGCCCCGCGTCGAAGAACAACGCTCCGCGGAACATCGGGAACTCTATCGGCCCGAACGGAAGGACGATCTTCAGCCCGTCCAGCAGCGGAAAGCGCACTTCCGTGTTGAACAGATGGGTCGTGCGGCCGAAGAACTCGCGGTACTTGTAGCCGCGCAGGGTCCAGGGCCCGCCCAGGTAGAAGATCTGGTCGTCTCCGCCCCACGCATTTCGCGTGACGTAACGCGTGGCCAGGACGATCCGCGGCGTCAACTTGAGGTACTTGCGCACGTCCAGTTGCAGCAGGGTGCTGTCGAACCCCCTGCCCAGGAAATCTCCCGTGTATCCTCCCGTCACGTAGTAGCGCCATCCCAGCAGCGGCCCACCGATCGTCCACAGGGTGTTGTCGCGCACGTAGGTGAGGAACGTGGAACCTGTCACGCTCTCCCGCGCGCCATCGAAGTCGCTGGAGAACAGCTCGCCCTGCTCGACGTAACGGACCACCACCGAACTCTCGAGGCGCTCGAACTTGTTGAACGGGTAGCTAGCGCCGACCGCCGCCCCCACGCGGCGGTCGCGGCGCGTCAGCAACGCCTCGAAGCCGGAGGTGTTCAGGTGGAACGCGGTCAGCGCGTAGTTGACGCGGTGCGAGAGGTTCACGTAGCCCACCGCCGCGTTGAACTCCCGCCAGAAATCGCCCAGCTCCTGCGTGGTCGTGCCGAACACGAATGAGACCTGATGATTCCCCAGCACGTCGGTCATCACGAGCTGGCCGCCGTTGCCGACGTCGCCCGCCTGCGGGTCGATCGCGATCCCCGCTCCGACGAAGTCGACCCCGAACTTCGTCTCGTACGGTTTGGTCACGAATTCGTCCTCGGACTTCACTCCCCGCGACCACGGGATGACCGTGGTGTCGGGGGGGGACGGCCGCGACACGAATGCAGGCCCCGTGCGCAGCGGAAACCGGTACAACTGGAACTCTCCCTTCTCGTACACCGTGGCCACGAATCCCTCTCCGCCGGGCAGGAAGGACGCGGACGTCACTCCGGTCACCACGCGGGTCTGCCGCACGATCATGTCGCCCCGGTGCAGGTACACGTTGGGCGTGCCCTCGCGGTCCGACGTGAACAGGAAGTCCTTGCCGTTGGGAGCCCACTCCGGGTTCGCGTCGGCGAAGGCGCCGCCCTCCACCGGCCGGATCGTGCGCGTGGTGAGATCCATCTCATAGATGTGGGTGCGGTCACGCCGCTCTCCCGCGCCGCGATCGGACACGAACAGTATCCGGTCCTCGAACGGATGGTAGTCGGGCTCGTCCTCGCTGAAACCGTCTTCGGTGAGCCGCTCCAGGCGCCCGTCCTCCACGTGAACGAGGAAGAGGTCCATCAGTCCCCGACGATCGATGGCGCTGAACACCATCCGCCTGCGATCGCCCGAGAGGGTCGGCGACTGGATCAGGGCGAGGTCCTCGAAGTCGAATGAATCGATCTTCTTCCCGGTCCTCCCGTTCCAGAAGTAGATCACGTCGCGTGCGTTGCTCTTCGACACGAACACCAGGGTGTCCCCGCGTGCTTCGATGCGGCTCCGGAAGGCCGGGATCGACTCGAGCGCGCCCGATCTCCCGCCCCGGACCACCACCCGCTCCCGCCATCCCTCGCGCTGGCTCCCGCGCCCCGCCGAGAGCACCACCGACCCGTCCTGCGCGGACAGCGAATACACGGTGGTCTCGCCGTCCGCTCCGCGCGACGCCGCAGTCCGGCTGTGGAACGATCGCGGCGGGGTCAGCCTCTCGCCCACGCTTTCAGCGAAATCGAACTCCAGGACCGACGGATAGTAACGGCGCTTCACGTAGCGCTGGAACGCATCGTTCAGCTCCACGAGATCCATGTTCAACGTCTTCTTCAGAACCAGCGGAAATTCCGTCGACATCCACCAGTTGTCGAGAATCTGGACCACCGCTTCTTCCCCGAAGCTGGTCGCGATGTAGTTCACGACCGCCTCCCCGTGCTTGTACATCATGTACGAGCCTTCTATGCGCCAGATCTCATCCAGGTCGTAGAGCCGTCCATTCAGCAGTGCATCTCGAACGAACATGTTTCCCTGCGTGTTCTGTGGCGCGTTCGCAAAGTGTTCGGCCATGCCCTCGACAAACCACAGCGGGGGATGCGAATACGTGTACTTGCCGCGGGACA
>CAZPUV010000207.1:0-3827 GCA_964589805.1 uncultured bacterium
CGTCTTCCCCGCGCCGGTCACGAAGCAGCCTCGCGGTCCCGTCCCAGGTACAGGTACACGTGCCAGGTTTTCGGCGGGCGACGGTTCGCGAATCGATTCTGAACCCCCCACAGCCAGGTTGGTTGCGCGGGCGTCCGCACCAGTTTCAGGCCGGCTTCCGCCGGCGTCCGCCCGCCCTTGCGCCGGTTGCACGGAATGCAGCACGTGACGATGTTCGACCACTCCGTCCGTCCGCCCCTCGAGCGCGGCACCACGTGATCGCAGGTGAGTTCACTCACGGGCGGCCGCCGTCCGCAGTACTGACACGCGAAACCGTCGCGCGTGTAGATGTTGCGCCGGGAGAACTTGGCTTCGCGCCGGTGAAAGCGCACGAACGTCGTCAGGCGCACCACGGATGGCACCGCCATCTGCCGGGTGACGGAGTGGATTTCTCGTTCCGATGCTTCGACGATCTCGGCTTTGTCGAGGACGATGAGCTTGATCGCCCGCTTCCAGCCTATGACGTTCAGCGGTTCGAACGACGCGTTGAGCAAGAGGACGTGTTCGAAGGAAACCTCTCCTTGGGGCGCTGCGGCGCCACCCTCGGCGGAATTTACCAGAACTTCATCCATCAGATCAAACTCAAAACCGTCGTGCGCGTCTGAATTGCGCTTGACCGTGCGACCGGTTGCCTTACCATTCGGTCTGTCGGGCACGCCACTGGCGGTCCGGCGAACCATGGTGCTCAAACCCCTCTTCCGACACGCGCCGCTCATCGCCACGGCCCTCATGGCAACCACGGTGGCACACCCCTCGCGGGCGACCTCCGAGACGCCGCTCGTCGTCGTGGGTGACATCGACGGACCCATCGGTCCCGCGACCACCGCCTACGTGACGCGGCTCCTCGACGAAGCCGCCGGGCAGAACGCGTCGTGCGCGGTCATCCGCATGGACACCCCGGGCGGCCTCTCCGCCGCCATGCGCGACATCATCCAGGCCATCTTCGCAAGCCCCGTGCCCGTGGTCGTCTACGTGCACCCCGGCGGTGCTCACGCCGCCAGCGCCGGTGCCGTCATCGCTCTCTCCGCCCATGTTGCGGCCATGACGCCGGGGACGAACATCGGCGCCGCCCACCCCGTCGCCATCGGGACGGGAGCCGCGGATTCCAGCGGCGTGATGGAGGAAAAAATTACCAACGATGCCGCGGCCTACGCAAGGAGCCTTGCGACCCGCCGCGGCCGCAACGTTGAGTGGGCGGAACGGGTGGTGCGCGAGAGTATTTCGTCGACCGCGGAGGAGGCCGTGGCGGAGCGCGTCGTCGACCTCCTGGCCCGCGACCTGGACGAACTGCTCGCGGCGATCGAAGGCAGGGTGGTGGACACGCCGTCGGGAGATGTGACACTGCGTACGGACGGCGCGCGCATCGTCGTGGTTGCGCCATCGTTTCGCGAGCGCTTTCTCACCCGCATCTCGGACCCCAACATCGCCTACATACTCATGCTGATCGGCGTCTTCGGGCTGTTCTTCGAACTGCAGAACCCGGGCGCGATATTCCCCGGAGTGGCGGGTGCGGTCGCCATCATCATGGCCGCGTACGGACTCCAGATGCTCCCGGTCAACTGGACCGGCGTCACGCTGATCGCTCTGGCCATCATACTGTTTGTGCTGGAGGTCAAGGTCGCCTCCCACGGTGCGCTCACGATCGGGGGCGTCGTCGCGATGTTCGTCGGTTCCATCATGCTCATCGATTCACCCCTTCCGTTCATGCGCGTATCCCTCGGCGTGATCATACCGTCGGTCCTCTTCACCGCGCTGTTCTTCATCTTCGCGGTTGGCATGGGACTGCGGGCACAGAGGCGCAAGGTGACGACCGGCAACGAAGGCCTCGTCGGCGAAGAGGGCGTGACACGTGGCGCCGTTGGTGAAACTGGTTCGGTATTTGTGCACGGTGAGTACTGGAACGCGCGCAGCGCGGAGCCGATAGCGCCGGGCACGCGCGTCGTGGTCGAGAGGGTGGAGGGAATGACCCTCATCGTCCGCACCAGGGCTCAATAAGGAGGTCGTTGTGGAGTTTTCATTCATAGGCATTCTGATCATCGCATTGATGCTCCTCGCAAGCGCGGTCCGCGTGCTGCGCGAGTACGAGCGCGGCGTCGTATTCCGGCTCGGACGGTTCGCGGGTGTGCGCGGTCCCGGAATCATCCTGCTCATTCCCATCGTGGATAAACTGGTCAAGGTTACGCTGCGCGTCGTCACCATGGACGTGGCGCCGCAGGACATCATCACCCGCGATAACGTGTCGGTGAAAGTGAACGCCGTGGTGTACTTCCGGGTGATGAGCCCCGACAAGGCCATCATCGAGGTCGAGGACTACCTCTATGCCACCACGCAGCTCGCGCAAACCACGCTGCGATCGGTGGTCGGCCAGTTCGAGCTCGACCAGTTGCTTTCGGAGCGCGAAGTAATCAACGTGCAGCTCCAGCGCATCATCGACGAGCAGACCGACGCCTGGGGTGTGAAGGTTTCGCTCGTGGAGGTGAAGCACGTCGACCTTCCCGTCGAGATGCAGCGCGCGATCGCGCGGCAGGCGGAAGCCGAGCGCGAACGACGCTCCAAGGTCATCCACGCCGAGGGAGAATTCCAGGCGTCGGCCAAGCTGCGCGAAGCGGCCGATGTCATCTCGGGCAACTCCACCACCATTCAGCTGCGCTTCCTGCAGACCCTGACCGAAGTAGCCACGGAGAAGAATTCGACCATCGTGTTCCCCGTGCCCATCGACCTGTTCGAGCCGTTCTTCAGGAAGTCGCGCGGACGCGGAGACCTGGAATCCTGATCCGACCCGGCCCGGCGGCGTTCGAGGCGTCCGCCGGGCCGGTTGCTTTTGACTTTCCCGCAATCTGTGGCTATCATGCGCGGACACCGCCGTCGCTGCGGCACGAACATCATGCGCATTCGCCTTCTCTTCATCACCGTGTTCCTGACACTCGCAGCCGGATGCCGCGACGCGGCGATCAATCATTACAATCTCGGCATCGACGCCATGGAGCGCGGCGACACCACGTCCGCGCTCGCCCATTTCGAAGCCTCGATCGCGGCGCGTCCCACCGACCCCGACGCGCACGTCAACCTCGGTGTCGCTCTCCTCGGAACTGGCCAGCCGGAGCGTGCGCTCGAGCACTTCCAGATCGCCGCCGAGAGCAATCCCGCTGATGTCATCGTCCATCTGAACCTGGCCGAGACCTACAAGGTGCTGGGGCGCTTTCAGGCCTCCAAGACCGAGTACGAGTACACGCTCAAGCACGATCCCGAGATGGTGGAGGCGCTCGCGGGCTACGGGCAGCTGCTGCTCGACGCAGGACAGTACCAGCCCGCGCAGGAAGCCCTCGTCAAGGCGATCTCACTGAAGCCTTCACACGCCCCCGCGCAGTTCCACCTGGCCTGGCTGTACATGCGCACGGACCGATATCTGGAGGCCACGCACTATTTCATACGCGGTCTGCGGGCCGACCCCCGCTCGAACTACGGGAGGCTCGGTCTCGCCGAGTCCTATCTGGCGCGCAACATGCCGGAGGACGCGATGTCGGAGTTCCAGAAGGTGTTTGCGGCCGACACGTCGAGCGTCCAGGCGATGGTTGGAATCGGCGACTGCCAGGTCCGCACGGGGAACTTCGCGCAGGCCGAAACCATCCTCCGGCGTGCGATCGAGCGCGAGCCGGACGACGCCCGGGCGCACAAGTGCCTCGGCGATTCGTTCGTCGCGCGCGGGTTGAACGTGGAGGCCGTGAGCCACTACCGGATGGCGACGCAGCTGCGGGACGACTACGCCGGCGCCTTCCTCGGGCTGGGCA
>CAZPUV010000207.1:3837-5149 GCA_964589805.1 uncultured bacterium
GGGGTGCTGGCGCGCTTCGGCATGCAGGCCTTCAGCGCGCTGCAGACGGCGCTCTTCCACGCCCCGAAGGACGCGGCCGTCCTCTACCGCCTCGGCCTCGTCTACGCGCAAAAACGCGACGCCAGCAAGGCGCGAACCTACTACGAGATGGCAATCGACGCGGTTGGCGACGATCGTTCGATGCGCGCTCGGATTCGCGCCGCGCTCGACGGCCTGAACGTCAGATGAGCCCCGCGCTCATTCGACACGGTAGAATTTCACTCGCCCGAGTTTGAACTTCCCGCGCTCGATTCCCACGTCGATCCTCGCTGTCGCCCCGGCGCGGACTTCGAAGCCATCCAGAACCAGGACCGCGTACAGCGGCTCCGGGTCGAAGTGCTCCCGGAACGTGTCCGGATCGCGGCTGCGAACGATCACTTCGCACTGGTGTATTCCTGCCGGCACCTCGACGGTGAAGTCCTCGAGCAGAGCGTCGTTCTTCAACTGGGTAATGTGTCCCTTGTAGATCTTCTTGTCGGTCGTGGTATCCGCGACGGTGTGCACCGTCCGGCCGTCCACCAGCAATTCGAGGACGATGTGGTTGGATCGCACGTGCTCGTCCCAGTCCTTGCGCTTGTCCACGGAGATCTTGCTCGAAACGCGGCGGTCCTTGAAGGCGACCATGACCCGGCCGGTTCCGGTGTCCCGGACAGGCGCCCCTGCACCCGCTCCCCCGGCGGGCGCTTCCCCCGTGATCCCGCCCCCCGCTGCATCGTCGAATACGATCGCGATCACCTGCGACCGGTGCAGCCTCACGCGCGGCCCCGCCGCGAGACGGAAGGTCAGGCTGTCGCCGTCGACGCCGACGAGACGACCGTTGATCGAGGAGCCATCCCGCAACCGAACCACCTCGCCCAGCGTGATCGCCGGCGCGAGCACCGCGACCACGAGGGCCGCAACCGCCAGTTTCTTCATCATGACCTGACATCCTCCTGGTACTTTCTCCGTCCGACCTGCGATGCGGTTCGCATCATAAGCCCCGATTCCCCGGCGTCACAAGACGAATGGCAGCGCCCGGGTTCTTGGCGTATCGACGCCCCCCATCTCGACACGACCGGCTCCGGCGTGGTACAATCATCCAGTCAATTCAACTTCGGTCAGCTGGCGCCCCCCCGGGGAAACGGTGCACCGCCCGAGGGAATGCGCACGCCGTCCGGAGAGAAGATCGATCAACCGACCGTTACTGCAACCGAGGAATCGCATCCAAGGAGGTCGATCCAACATGAAACGGTCTCTTAGCATCATGGTTGTCCTGCTGGGCGTGGCACTGATC
>CAZPUV010000208.1:0-5133 GCA_964589805.1 uncultured bacterium
AGGCGACGGTCGCGGGCAGCCGGGGACGCGCGGTCGCGCGCGTCGGTGTCGCGGTCGTGAGGTAGCCATGCAGCGGCGCGTCACGATCGGAGCGCTCATCGCCGTCCTGCTGGCCGGTCCGTCCCGCGCGCACTTCGAGAACGCGCTGCTTTCGGCGCGC
This sequence comes from uncultured bacterium, assembly GCA_964589805.1. GTDB lineage: Bacteria > Krumholzibacteriota > Krumholzibacteriia > WVZY01 > JAKEHA01 > JAKEHA01. The sequence continues at coordinate 161 of CAZPUV010000208.1, forward strand.
ACGGCGTCGCTGGGAGGAGCATTCGTCGCACTGGCCGACGATCCTTCGGCCGCGGTCGACAACCCCGCCGGTCTCACGGGAATTGCGGCGGCGTCGTTCATGTTCACATACCAGCGCCCCTGGGGCGTGGATGGCCTCGACGAGGGATTCGTCGCGGCCGCGCTGCCCGTGCGCGGTGTGGCTCTCGGGGCGGGGTGGTTTCACAGGGGGCTCGACGGTGCCCTGTCGGAGGATCTCTTCACCGTATCGGTGGCGCGCGACCTCAAGCGAACCGCCGAGGATGCGTCGCTCTCCATCGGCGCGAGTGTGGACATCGCGCGCGTCGCCGCGTCGGCCGGTTTCGACGAGGCCGCCACGGCCGCGGGAATCTCGGCGGCCGTGCTGCTGCGTCCCTTCGCGTTCATCGGTCTCGGCTATTCCGTCCGATCCATCAACCAGCCCGACATCGATCTGGTGAGCGGCGCGGGTGCCACGCCGTTGCGCCGAACGCACGCGATGGGACTGTCTTATTACTGGCAGCAGCGTCTGACCGTGACGGTCGAGACCCGCCGGACCCGCGACGGCGGGTGGCGGGGTCACGGGGGGGTGGAACTGCTGGTGGGCCGGCACGTCCACCTGCGCGGCGGGCTCGATGACTCGCGTGCCGCCGCCGGATTCGGCGTGAACTGGCACGGTGTCACGCTGGATGTGGCGATGCGATCGCACGACATGCTCGGGGCGGGCTACCTCGTGACACTGCGTTACCGGCGTCCGACGGCGGAGGTTCCGTATGGCGCGCGCTGACGCGCGAGGCGTCGTCGCGGCGCTCGTCCTGTGCCCGCTGTTCGCCGCCGGAGCGGACGCCGCCGGGATCCGCCCTCCGTTTCCGGTTGCGACGCGCGCCCGCCTCGACCTGCGCGTGGTGGCGTCATCGGGAAGCACGCCGTGGCCGTGGGACGCGCAGTCGCGTTCCTCACTGGATGGCTCGCGCTTCATGGCGGACGTCACGGCGGGTGACGACCGGAGCGGTGTCGCGTATCTCAAGGGTGCCGCGAACTGGAGAGATGCGGACGACGCGGCGGACCGTGTCGCATTCTCGATAGCGCAGGGGGACTACTACTACCGGCGTCCCCGCGGTTCGGGCGCACTGTCGGCGCGCGTGTTCGGCGACGAACGACGCTACTTCACCGGCGAACTCGGAACCGAACTCATGGAGGACGACGTCGTCGAGCGCTTCGAGCACCGGCTGGGTGTCCTCGTCGACGCGACGCACGGGCCGTGGGGGACGGGTTATCTCGCTTCGTCGCTGGACGAAGGGCCGGACGCACGCGTGCTGCAACGCGCAAGCGCCCGTTTTTCGTCGTTGCACGTACACGCCGCGGCCGCCTACCAGCACACCGCACCCCCGACGGGCGCAGACCACGCGGTCGTTCAGACGGAGGCGGCGGGCCACTACCGACGGGCGAGCGCGGTGGTTTCCTTTTCGCTGTCCGGGACAGACGGCGGCCTGTTCCTGCCCCCGGGTTCATTCGACACCGGCGCCTTCGACGGTACGCATTACCTGGCCGCGGCGCCGGAGAACTCGGCGACCTTCGCCGAGGCACGCGTGCGGCGGATCGCCGTCGGTCGCCTCTGGGTCGACGTGATCCACCGCTACCAGGGCGTGGGCGCGGCGTACGTCAACGACCTCTCGTCGCTGCGCCCGGGGAGCGTGACCAGCTCGACCGGGCTGTACGCGTCGCACCGGCGCCATGCGCTCGACGCGCGTCTGGTGTTTCGTGACGAATCGCGATTCGTCCTCGAGAACTCGCGGCGGCGAACGGTGGAGGCGACCGCGCGTGCGTTCATAATCGACAACTCCCAGATGCTGATCCGGGCGGCGGCGGAGCGCCGGGAGTTCCACGGGCGCGAGGAATCGGACGCCGGGTTCGTGCAGGCGGCGTACCGGCGCGAGCTGCAGGGTTTCATGGGCGGCATCCACGCGATGGTGGATGGAATTGGAGAAGACGCGGCGGTGAAGACGGGAGTGGAGGCGCGCGTGAACTGGAGCCCCACCAGCGCACTGTACGCCCGCTGGATCGTGACCGACCGGGCGGGACGAACGGACGCGCTGTACGCCAGATTCGAGTTCCGGCCCACTGCCCGGGCGTGGGTGACGCTTGCCTACGGCTGGAGCGGGATCGGAGATTCGCCCTACGTGCTGGACGACCGCGACGACCTCGCCCGCGAACCGCGACGTGGTGACCCTGTCGGTACGGGGGGACTTCTGATGGGCGCCCGCTCCCCACGCGCGCCGGTGCTGGCGCTGGTCGTGCTCGTGTCGGCGATCGGGCCCGCGCCCGCGCCGGGCGCCGTGCGTGTCGACGGCGACGAGGTCATCTTTTCGATCCGCGCTCCCGGCGCGACCGAAGTGTACCTGGTGGGCGATTTCAATCAGTGGAACGCAACCGTGGAACCGATGAACCGGCTGGACGACCGTTTCGAAGTGGGGCTCTTCCTCGTGGCGGGAAAGTACCGGTACAAGTTCGTCGTCGACGGAAACACGATCGTCGACCCGGACAACCCCGGACGATCCCCCGAGAAGGGTTCGCCCCTGGCGCTCGTGGAACGCAGCGGCGGGCTCATCCTCAGCACCGATCTGCCCGACGAGGACACCGGGGCGGTGGGAGGTGTGGAACACGGCGCGCGCTACATCGGGTCCCTCGTAACGGAGGACGGGGAGACCGACCGCACCCAGCGCGTGGACGCACTGGTCTCGGCGGCCATACAGAGGCTGCGCGCGCGCGCGTACATCGCGTCGCACGACTCCTCGTGGTCGCGGATCGACGCGTTCTTCGACCGCGGATTCGTGGAGGCCGGCTTTCGAGGTGTCACCGTGCGGGCGTTCGAGAACGACTCCACGTGGTCGTCGTCGGATCCGGGCTTCCGTCGCCACGGCATCTCGGCGACGGCGGCTTCCTCGCACGTGTCGCTGCGCGGGTTGTACGCCGACGAGACGTCGCGACGACCCTCGCCTGCGCCGCCGGTGGCCGACCTGGGAGGATTCGCCGCCGGGACCGGCGCGGACACCACCGCGTACGCGACACTCGGGTCGTTCGACGGCGCGGACCTGGCGGCGGTGGGCACGAGTGTATCCGCAGGATCGCTTTCGTTGGGATACACGCGGCGCGACGAACGGGGCGCCAACCGGGGCACGCTCGTGCACGTCACCCGCGCGGGCACCGATTTCAGAACGGAACGCTACGCGACGCGCGAGGACCGAACGGCGTCCGTGCTGTGGGGATCGTGGGCGCTGCGGAGCCGGTTGCGCGCCACGGCTGCATACGGCTGGGGATCATCGACCGCGCACGCCTGGGCCGGAGAGACGGAGACGGGCGCGGCGCCGTCCGCTTCCTTCACGGGGACGGGCACGAAGCTCGACGCGACCTTCCCGGTCGGAGAGACCGACCGGGGCATCGTCGTCCTCGAGACGACGCGCGAGCGCGCGAACGCGTCGTTGCGCTGGGACCAGACGCGCTTCGATTTCGACGGGGTGACGGGACGTTCGCGCGCGGAAATCTACCGCGCCACGTTGCGGGCGACGGGCGGGTGGAAGCGCTGGATCTTCGGCGTGTCGGCCGAGTACACCCGCGCGCGCTACGGAGAAACACCGGATGCGCTTCACGTCGACTGGCCGGAGCACAACGTGTGGCTGTCGCTGTGGGATGCGTTCGACCCGGAGCGCCTCGCGGCCGCGAGCCTGGACGACCACACGGTGGTCCGGGCCGGCGCGGAAACCCGGCGCGACCGGCTCGCGGCGGCCATCGACCTGGCCGGCGTCATGGAGGAGGCCGTGCGCTCACTGACGCAGGCGAGTGCCCGTGCCAGCTTCGAGTGGACCATCGCCGGGCCCTGGCGCGCCGTGGCCGACGCGCGCGTGGCGTGGTACGATGGCGCCGGGACGTTCGAGGCGTTCTACGTCGAAGCGGGATATCGTGTGCGCTGGTTCGAAGCGAACGCCGGCTTCGGTTTCGACCCGGTCGTCTTCGACCCGGTGATCAGTGACTACGCGGACATCGGTCGTGAGGAGTTCCTCCGCGGCGCGCTCGACGGCGGTTACGCGCGCAGCCGGTCGTCGGCGATCTCGCAGGGACTGCTGGCGCGGGAGCGCGCGCTCGAAGATGTGCGCGCGATCAAGGTTGAGGTCATCGTTCGGCTGCCGTAACAGGGACGGATCATGTTTCGAAGCCCGGTCTGGTTGCTCGTAGTCGCCGTGTGCGCGACGGGATGCGCGTTCCTTGCGCCGCGCTCGCGCGTTCCCGGACCCGTCGTCACGCCGGATGGCGTGCGCTTCGTCTTCTTCGCGCCCTCGGCCCACCGCGTGCAGCTCGCCGGCAGCTGGCCCGGAAACAACTGGGCGCGGGGCGACGGGGCGGCCGGGGAGGCCGACATCGGCCTCATGGCCGACGACGACGGTGATGGTCTGTGGGAGATCGTGGTGGCGCTGCCGGCGGGCCGGCATCAGTATCTGTTCTGGATCGACGAGGCCAGCTGGCGGGTCGACCCGGGCAACCCGGAACAGGTGGAGGCGGGCCCGGAGGGACTGGCCTCGCAGCTGCTGCTGGTGGCGCGGGGCGACAGAATGGAGCTTCGATGAGGTGGCTTGTGATCGTTGCCGCACTTTCGCTCGTGGCGGCCTGCGCGAGCGCCCCGCCGGCGCCTGCGGGCGGGCCGGAACTCGTCGAGGGCGGCGTCCTGTTCCGTTACCGGAGTTCCGATGTCCGCAAGGTGCACGTCGTCGGGGATTTCAACGACTGGTCGCCGGCGGCGGATCCGATGGCCGATGACAACCGGGACGGCGAGTGGACCCTGTTCTACCCGCTCCGGCCGGGCCGGTACGCCTACAAGTTCGTCGTCGACGGGAGGACCTGGATCCCCGACCCGTCGAATCCCCTGAGCGAGCCGGACGGCTTCGACGGCCGGAACTCGATCGTGATCGGGCCCGCCCCGGCGCC
>CAZPUV010000209.1:0-5090 GCA_964589805.1 uncultured bacterium
GGCAGGAGATCCAGCGCTTCCACGAGCTGGAGGAGCAACTGCTGACGCTCACCGGCTACCCGGCGCACACGCTCGACGACCGCTCCTTCTCGCTGTGCGCGAACATCGATTCGCCCGACGAAGTGGAGTCCGCGATCGAGCACGGCGGCCAGGGCGTCGGCCTGTTCCGAACCGAGTACTATTTCATCTCCCAGGACTACCTTCCCACGGAGGAGGAACAGTACAAGGTCTACCGCCAGGTCGCGGAGAAGATGGAAGGCAAGCCAGTCGTGATCCGCACGCTGGACATCGGCGGCGACAAGATCGCGGGCTATCTGCACCGGTCGCCGGAGCTGAACCCGTTTCTCGGCTGGCGCGGAATCCGGTTCTGCCTCACGCGCAAGGACATCTTCAAGACGCAGCTTCGCGCCATCTACCGCGCGAGCGCACACGGCAACGTGAAGGTGATGTTCCCCATGATCTCCCAGTTCGAGGAGATCACACGCGCGCGCGAGATATGCGAAGAGGTGCGCGCGGATCTCAAGCGCGAGCGGTACAAGATCGCCGACCACGTCCCGCTGGGCATGATGGTGGAGACGCCGTCGGCCGTGGCCCTCGCGGACCAGTTCGCGCGCGAGGTGGACTTCTTCTCCATCGGGACAAACGACCTCATTCAGTACACGATGGCGGTCGACCGGGGAAACAGCAAGATCGCACACCTCTACCAGCACCTGCACCCGAGCATCCTGCGCCTGCTGCGGATCACGGTGGAGGCTGCGCGGCGCAGGAAGATCCACGTGAGTCTGTGCGGTGAGATGGCCGGCGACCCGCTCTCGGTTCCGATTCTGGTCGGTCTGGGCATCGACGAGTTCAGTGTCAGCCCCAACGTGATTCCGGAGGTAAAGCGCATCATCCGTTCGGTCACGTACGATTCGTGCCGCGCGCTCCTGCGCCGCACGAACCGCTGCCGAACCACCGCGGAGATCGAGACCGAAATCGAGGCTTTCCTCAAGGCCAACGTTCCTTTCATGGTCGACAACGGGAGGCTGGGCACATGATGACAATGCAGGAACTCCGGTCCCGCCACGACGCATCCGACATGCTGGGTCGCATCCTGGCCTTCCCGGAGCAGATGGAGCGCGCCTGGGCGACGGGCGCGGAGTTCGTGAAGACCGCACCACTCCGCAGCGGGCCGTTCGCGCGCGTCGTGGTGTGCGGCATGGGCGGTTCCGCCATCGGCGGCGACCTCGCGCGGTCCTTCCTGGGCGAGCAGTCGTCCGTTCCCATCGTGAGTTGCCGCGATTACCGGCTGCCGCGCAACGTGGCCGGAAACGCGCTCGTCGTCGTCTCGAGCTACTCGGGCAACACCGGCGAGACCCTGGCGGCCTACGACGCGGCGCGTGCCGCGGGGGCCGCGATCGTCGCGATCACCAGCGGCGGCGAACTGGCGAAACGCTGCCGGCGCGACGGTGTGCCGTTCTGCGTGATTACCGGTGGAATGCCACCCCGTTCGGCCATCGGGTATTCGCTCCTGCCCATGCTGCAGATAGTGCGCGCATGCGGTGTCGCGGCCTTTGCCGACGCCGAGTACGAGGAGGCGCTGGCCGCGGCGCGCGAGCACTGCGAAGCATGCGCGCCGGAACGCCCGCGGAACGCCGCAATCGAACTCGCGGAGCGGCTCAAGGGAAAGACGGCCTTCGTCTACGCCGCCCCGTCGCTGCTCGAAGGAGTGGCGCGCCGCTGGTGCCGCGCGGCGCTCTACGACGCGATCGTGGTCGTGCTCGCGCACTTCGCGTTCTTTCCGGAACTCAATCACAACGAAATCGTGGGCTGGGAGGCCTCGCCGCGATTGATGGCCGACGTCGTGATCCTTTCGCTCGAGGATCGCGATGACCACGAGATGACGCGCCGCCAGACGGAAGTCGGGCTCTCCATCATGGGGCCGCTGGCCGGCCGCGTGGAACGTCTCGAAACCGGGAGGGGTGGTCGTCTCGCGCGCATGCTTTCGATCATGCTGCTGGGTGATTTTGCGAGCGTGTACCTCGCGTACCTCAACGGAGTCGATCCCACGCCGGTGGCGAAGATCGACCGCCTCAAGAAGGAGTTGGCGTGAAGGCGATCATACCGGCCGCGGGCGTGGGGACGAGGCTCCGCCCGCACACGTATACACTTCCCAAGGCCCTGCTGTACGTGGCGGGAAAGCCGATCATCTCGCACATCCTGGACGACGTCGTCCCGCTCGAGCCCAGCACGATCGTCCTCATCGTCGGGTACAAGGGCGAGCTGATCGAGCAGTACGTGAGACGGCATTACCGGGGGCTGCCCGTGGAATTCGTCGTTCAGGAGGAGCGCCGCGGCATCGGACACGCGGTCGATCTGACGCGCGGCGTCGCCGACGCCGGCGAACCGCTCCTGATCGTGCTCGGCGACACCATCATCAAGACCGATCTCGGCGCCGTCGTCGCGCAGAAGACGAACGTGCTCGGGGTCAAGGAGGTCGAGGACCCCCGCCGGTTCGGGGTTTGCGAGGTGCGCGACGGGCGCATCACCCGCCTGGTCGAGAAGCCCGCCGATCCCCCGTCGAACCTGGCCCTGGTGGGGCTCTACTACCTCCGGGACGGGGCGGCGCTCTTCCGGGCCATCCGCGAGATCATCGACTGCAACATCACCACCAACAACGAGTACCAGATCACGGACGCCCTCCAGCGCATGATCCAGGGCGGCGCGGAGTTCCGGCCCTTCCCGATCGACGAGTGGTTCGACTGCGGAAAACCGGAAGCGATGCTTGAAACCAACCGGAAATTGTTGAAGAATGCGCCCAGCGCCCCCCCCATCGAGGGCTCGATCATCATCCCGCCGGTATCGATCTCGCCGGGCGCGGAGATCGTGAACTCCATAATCGGGCCGTTCGTGTCGATCGCTGAACGCGCGGTGATCCACTCGTCCATCGTCCGGGACTCCATCCTCGCCGAGGGTGCGACGGTCACGGAGGCGATGCTCGAGTCGAGCCTCGTCGGCGCCGATGCCGTCATCCGCGGCGGGTTCAAGAAGGTGGACGTCGGGGACTCGAGCGAAATCGGCTTCAAGTAGCCGGCGTGTGAAGCAGGAGAGTCAAGGAGGCATCATGTCGCAGAAGCGTCTGTTTACGTCGGAGTCCGTGACTGAAGGACACCCCGACAAGGTCGCGGACCAGATTTCGGATTCGGTGCTCGACGCGATCCTGTCGCAGGACCCCAACGCCAGGGTGGCGTGCGAGACGCTCGTGACGACGGGCCTCGCGTTCATCGCGGGTGAGATCACGACCACCGCGTACGTGGACATCCCGTCCGTCGCGCGTGAGGTGATCCGTGACATCGGCTATACCGACGCCGCCTACGGTTTCGATTTCCACACGTGCTCGGTGATCACGTCGATCGACGAGCAGTCCCCGGACATCGCGATGGGTGTCGTTGGCAAGGAGGGTGCGGGGGACCAGGGCATGATGTTCGGCTTTGCGTGCCGCGAGACCGAGACGATGATGCCGGCCCCGATCTTCCTGGCCCACCGTCTCTCGGAGCGCCTCGCGTGGGTGCGCCGGAACGAGGCCTCGTGCTCCTACCTGCGCCCCGACGGCAAGACGCAGGTGACTGTGGAGTACGTGGACGGCAAGCCGAGCCGTATCGACACGGTGGTCGTGTCCACCCAGCACGCCGAAGACGCCAGGGACGAGACCATCCGCAAGGACGTCGCCGAGAAGATCGTCCGCCCGGTGCTCGCCAGGCACGGTTACTCGGGAGACGGTTACCGCCTGCTGGTGAACCCGACCGGGCGGTTCGTCCAGGGTGGTCCCAAGGCGGACTGTGGTTTGACCGGGCGCAAGATCATCGTGGACACCTACGGCGGCATGGGAAGCCACGGCGGCGGCGCGTTCTCGGGCAAGGATCCGAGCAAGGTGGATCGCAGCGCCTCCTATGCGGCGCGCCACATCGCGAGGAACATCGTGACCGCAGAACTGGCCGACCGGTGCGAGATCCAGATCGCGTACGCGATCGGCGAGAAGGAACCCGTGTCGGTGATGGTGGATTCGTTCGGTACCGGCAAGATCGACGACGAGAGACTCACGAAGATCGTGCGAGACGTGTTCGACCTCACCCCGAAGGGGATCATCGAGCGGCTGAAACTGCGCCGTGGCATCTATCGCAAGACGGCGGCCTACGGGCATTTCGGCCGGGATGACAAGGATTTCACCTGGGAGTTCGCCGACCAGGTGGAGGAACTACGCAAACGCGTTTGATCGTTCAAACCCGCTCAATCGAACCGAGAAAGGAACCTGGATTCGAATGAAGCACGACATCAAGGACATCGGGCTGGCGCCCCAGGGGAAGGACCGCATCGAATGGGCCGACGATCGCATGCCGGTCCTGCGCAGCATCCGCGACCGCTTCCAGAAGGAGAAGCCGCTTTCGGGAATTCGCATCGCGGCGTGTCTGCACGTTACCACCGAAACCGCGAATCTGATGCGCACCCTCCAGGCGGGGGGCGCGCAGGCGTCGCTGTGCGCGTCGAATCCGCTTTCGACGCAGGACGACGTGGCGGCGAGCCTGGTGGCCGATTACCAGATCCCCATCTTCGCCATCCACGGCGAGGACAACGACACGTACTACAAGCACATCAACCAGTTGTTGGATCTCAAGCCGCAGATAACCATGGATGACGGCGCCGACCTGGTGTCGACGCTGCACTCGAGTCGTGACGACGCGCTCAAGAACGTGTTCGGGGGCACCGAGGAGACAACGACGGGTGTCATCCGGCTGCGCAGCATGCAGAAGGAAGGCGTGCTCAAGTTTCCCATCATCGCCGTCAACGACGCCATCACGAAGCACTTCTTCGACAACCGCTACGGCACGGGCCAGAGCACCATCGACGGGATCCTGCGCGCGACCAACGTACTCCTGTGCGGTTCGACCTTCGTCGTCGCCGGCTACGGCTGGTGCGGGCGCGGCCTCGCGCAGCGGGCCCGCGGCATGGGCTCCAACGTCGTCATCGTCGAGGTCGATCCGGTCAAGGCCCTCGAGGCGGTCATGGATGGCTTCCGGGTGATGCCGATCATGGAAGCGGCCGCCATCGGCGAC
>CAZPUV010000210.1:0-5089 GCA_964589805.1 uncultured bacterium
GTCCCCGGTCCTGCGCCATTTCGCGCGTGAGTTCGGGCGGGAAACCGAACGTGTCGTAGAGCTGGAACACGTCCGCGCCCGCGATCTGCTTTCGCTTCTTACCGCGCGCGTCGTCGAACAGTGTCTCGAGCCGGTTCATGCCCTGCTCGAGCGTGTCGAGAAAACGGGTTTCCTCGGCGGTGACGACGTCCCTCACCAGCGCTGCGCGCGCGCGCAGATCGGGGTAGCGGGCCTCCATGGCGCCGACCACCGCGTCCACGCCGCGGGCGAGGAACGGCTCGCGCACGCCGAGGGGTTGCATCTTGGTGAGCGCGCGCCGCAGCAACCGGCGCAGCACGTAGCCGCGTCCTTCGTTGGACGGCATGATGCCCTCGGAGAGCGCGAACGTGAGCGCGCGCACGTGGTCGGCCGCCGCGTTCACCGCGTTCGCCGCCTTGCCCGCGTCCGCTCCGGCCGGGAGGGCCGCGGCGATGGCGCGCCGGATGGGCAGGAACTCGTCGGTGTGGAAGTTGTCCTCCGCGCCCTGCAGCAGGAACGCGACGCGCTCGAGACCCAGGCCGGTATCGATGCCGGGGCGCGGGAGCGGGTCGTAGACACCCCCGTCCGTGTAGAAGAACTGCGGGAATACCAGGTTCCAGTACTCGATGTAGCGATCGCTGTCGTCCTGGCCCGGCCCGCCGTCCGCCCCCGGTCGTCCGGTGTCGACGTGCAGTTCCGACGACGGCCCGCACACACCCGTGTCCCCCACGGGGCCCCAGAAGTTGTCCTTCCTGCCGAGGCGCTTGATGCGCGCCTTCGGAAATCCGATGTGGGTCGCCCACAGGTCGAAGGCCTCGTCGTCGTCCTCGTATATGGTGACCCAGATGCTCCCCGGGTCCATCCCCCACACGTCGATGGACAGCTCCCACGCCCACTCGATGGTTTCCTTCTTGAAGTAGTCGCCGAACGAGAAGTTGCCCAGCATCTCGAAGAACGTGTGGTGACGGAGTGTCTTCCCCACGTTTTCGAGATCGCTCTGCTTGCCGCCGGCGCGCAGGCATTTCTGCACGCTGGCCGCGCGCGGGAAAGGCGCGCTCTCCGGGCGGCTGTAGTACGCCTTGAAGGGGACCATCCCGGCCGCCGTGAACAGGAGCGTCGGGTCCTCCGGGAGGAGCGGCGCGCTGGGGACCACGGCGTGGCCCCGCGCCTCGAAATAGGACAGGTAGTCCTTCACCAGGCGGTTGACCGCGAATCGATTCTGTTCGTCCCTGGCCATGTTCACCATTCGTGCATCGTCTTCACGCGTCTTCCGGAGGCATCCACTCCGCGTCGTCGCTCCCCCGCTCCATGCGCCGCGCGAGATCCGCGGCGATCCGGTTGACCACCCCGTAGTCGAAACCCTTGCGCGTCAGCATCGCGGCCACGCGCCGCACCACCTTCTCGTCCACCGGCCCGTTGCGCACCGCGCGCTCCGCGAGCGATCGCGCCAGCCGTTCCTGCTCGTCGGCGCCGAACGACGCGAGCGCGTCGTCCACGGCGGATCGTTTCACGCCGAGCTTCTTCAGGTCCGCGCGCAGCCGGTGCGGGCCGAGGCGACGAACGTCCTTCTTGACCGAAACGAACTCGCGCGCGAACCGCGCGTCGTCCACGAGCCCCTTCTCCTCCAGCTCGGACACGATGCCGCCCCGGACCGCGTCGGCTACACCCAGCGCGCGCAGCGCGTCCTCGATCTCGCGGCGCGACCGCCCCCGGATGGCGAGCATGCGCAACGCCTTGTCGCGCCCGCGGAGGTACTGGTCGATGCGTACGAGGCGCTCGATGTCCTCGTCCGACAACTCCGCCCCGACGGCGAGCGGAGCCGCGGCCTCTTCGGGAATGGCAAAAAACCGCCCCCCGGACAGCCGGATCATCACCCGGTCCCGGGGGCGCGGTTTCCGCTCGACGATGTGCTCCGACATCTACTGGCGCGCGCGCGACGTCCCGGATTTCCGGCCGCGCGACCCCGGCGAGACCGCGTCTCCGTCGGCACCGTCCGGCGTCTCCGCCGCGCTCGCCCCGGCTGTTGTGCTCGCCGCACCCGCCCCCGGCGCCGGTGTTGCGTCGACGCCAAAGTGGGCCCGGATCTTCGCCGCGATCTCCATCGCCATCTCCGGGTGTTCCTTCAGGAACCGGCGGGCCTGTTCCTTGCCCTGGCCGAGGCGCTCGTCGGCGTAGGCGAACCAGGTTCCGCTCTTCTTGACGATGTCGACCGCCGCCCCGATGTCGATGACGTCGCCCTCGAAGCTGATCCCCTCGCCGTAGATGATGTCGAACTCGCAGGTCTTGAACGGGGCGGCAACCTTGTTCTTCACGACCTTCACCTTGGTCCGGCTTCCCGACACCACATCCCCCTCCTTGATGGCGGCGATGCGGCGGATGTCCATGCGAACGCTGGAGTAGAACTTCAGCGCGTTGCCTCCCGAGGTCGTTTCGGGGCTCCCGAACATGACCCCGATCTTCATCCGGATCTGATTGGTGAAGATGAGAGACGTCTTGGTCTTGCTGACCGTGCCCGTGAGCTTGCGCAACGCCTGCGACATGAGCCGCGCCTGGAGGCCGACGTGCTGGTCGCCCATCTCGCCGTTGATTTCCGCCTGCGGCACCAGCGCTGCGACCGAATCGATGACGATCACGTCGAGCGCGCCGCTGCGGATCAGGACCTCGGTGATCTCGAGCGCCTGTTCGCCCGTGTCGGGCTGCGAAATCAGAAGATTGTCGATGTCCACGCCGATCTTCTTCGCATAACCGACGTCGAAAGCGTGTTCCGCGTCGATGAACGCCGCCAGGCCGCCGCGACGCTGCGCGTTGGCGATGATCGAGCTGGTGAGCGTGGTCTTCCCGGAACCTTCGGGCCCGAACACCTCGATGACGCGACCGCGCGGCACGCCGCCCACACCCAGGGCGATGTCGAGCGCAAGGCTGCCCGTGGGGATGATCTCCACGGGCACGATCGTCGCCCCCTCGCCGAGGCGCATGATCGACCCCTGCCCGAACTGCTTCTCGATCTGCTGCACGGCGAGCTCGATCGCCTTGCCTTTCTCTTCCGTCTTCATCGATGCCGTGGGTTTGTTGGACATGATGTCCCCCTTCGCGAATGAGCGAGTGGCTGGCCCTTCCCGTCTGCACCACCGCACCCGCGTCCAGCCGCTCGCGGGGCGTCTCGAAACTCTGGAATGATGTGCGGCCGAATACTAGCACCGGTCCCGAAGGTATGGCAAACGCTTTGACCGCCGGGAATGTGGCGTCCCCAGGCCTCAAACCGTCAACGGCGTTGTCGGTCCTGTCCACGCTGAGGCGCGCGGCGGATCCCCGGCGCACCTCAGAACTTCTTCGCGCGGGTCAGGTTACACGAGCGGAAAGCGGTGCACCACCGAATAGGTGGCGCCACCCGGCGCGAGGCGGCTCTCCATCAGTTCGAACGATCCCACGCGCATCGACGCGTTCCCGATGGCGGGCACGGCAGCGAGCTTGGACACGACTGCGGGCGGCAGGCGGTCCTTGATGCGCGCCACGGTGACGTGCGCGTGGAACGGCCGCGACTCGGGCGCGAGGCCGATCGCGTCCAGGAGGGCCGTGTCGGTGCCGCGCGAGAGTGCCCCGCACTCGCGCGCACCCGCGTCGATGCCGTAGAACAGCACGCGCGGCGCGCGCAGGGTGGGGAAGGCGCCGAACGCGCCCGGCGAGAGGTCGAACGCCGCGCTCCGCTCGGCGATGGGAGCGAGCGCCGCGACCACGCGGTCGACCTCATCGGGTCGCGTCTCGCCGAGGAACTTGATCGTCACGTGCCAGGTGGACGGATCCGCCCAGCGCCAGGGCGGACTCGTGACCGGAAACGCGTCCACCGCGCCACGAATCGCCCCGCGCACGCGCTCGTCGATGTTGACCGCTACGAAGAGGCGCATGCTCAACCGATCCGGCGCAGCTGGTCGTAGAGCAGCCAGATCGCCGTGTCCGCCGCGCGCTCCCTCACCGCCGCGCGATCACCCGGGAAGATGACGCGCTTCACCTGGACACCGCCCTCCCAGGCGACGCCGATGAAGGTCAGGCCCACCGGCTTGCGCGGTGTCGCTCCCGCGGGGCCCGCGATGCCCGTGGTGGCCACCCCGTACGTCGCAGCCGCACGCCGGCGGATGCCGTGCGCCATCTCGGTGCACGTCTCCTCGCTGACCGCGCCGAATTCATCCAGCGTCTCCGCGTGCACGCCGAGGAGATCCGTCTTGCTCGCATTGGAATACGCAACCACGCCCGCGAGGAAATAGCCGCTCGCGCCGGGGTGCGCGGTGAACCGTCGCGCGATGCCGCCGCCGGTGAGCGACTCGGCGACTGCCACGGTTTCCTTTCGCTCCGCGAGCAGATCGCCCGCGACCTTCGCCAGCGCCCGTTCCCCGCGCTCGTAATACTTGTTCCCCGCCAGTTCTCCGAGCCGGTCGTGGATGCGCGCCGCCTCCGCGTCGAGTGCGGCGGCCGGCGCGCCGGCCGTCTGCGGCAGCACCACGTCCACCCCGGCCGTCGACGGAAGCCACGACACGGTGTACGCGTCCAGGCGCGCGGTATCCGGGCCCAGCAGTTCGAACAGCTGTGATTCGATGATGCCGCTCGTGCGGAACGTCTCCACGCGCACCGCCGGGCGCTGGAAGATCGCCTCGATCCGCGGCAGGACGAACGATTCCGTCATGGCCTGCAGTTCCGGGGGTGGCCCGGGCAGGACGAAGATCGCGGTGTTCGAGGTCTCCAGCAGGAACCCGGCCGCGGTCCCCACCGGATTGTCGATGACGGTGGCGCCGTGCGGGAAGTACGCCTGTCGCCGGTTGGCGTCGGTCGCGGCGCGGCCGCGCGCCTCCATGAAGCGCACGATCGCATTCCACGCGTCCTCGCGAAACTCGAGGGTCCCGTCCATCGCCTCCGCGACCCCCTCGCGCGTCACGTCGTCGTCGGTCGGACCGAGCCCGCCGGTCACGACGAGGACACGCGTGTTCGCGAGGCGCTCGCGGACGAGCGCGGCAACCTTCGTCGCGCTGTCACCCACCACGCGCGCGTACAGTCCCGCCAGCACGTCGACGGCCACGATTCC
>CAZPUV010000211.1:0-5062 GCA_964589805.1 uncultured bacterium
GACGAGCGGCCGCCGGCAATGGGGAAGCCGATTGTCGCGAGAACGCCGTTGTCGTGTCGGCGCGACGTCACCGACTCCGTCGAATCCGGCGCGGCCCACACCGCGTCCGCGCCTCCGAAGGCAGCCCAGGATCGCAGTGCGAGCGACGCGGGTCCGAGCGGTCGCGACCACTCCACGCCCGCCGACCGGCTGCGCCAGCGGAACGTGTTGCGCGCCGGATCGACCGCGCTCGAGTCGCCGGTCTGTGCGTACGCGGCCGTGTCGATGTCGTTCCGGCTCCCGTAACCGAGCAGCCGGATCCGGCCGCCCAGGAGCGACGACTCGATCTTGCCGAGCCAGTCGATGTTATCCCCGTTCAGGTGCGACGCTTCGCTCTTGTGCGCCACGAGACCCGGAAAGGCGGAACCCACGCTCACCAGGTATCCCGTCTCCGCGCGGCCGAGCGGCCCGTCGATCATCGCGCGCGCCTGCGTGGCGCTCACGCTACCCTGCGTGTGCAACTCGGAACCGGGCGTGCGCGTGGTGGCCGAGACGACGCCCGAGAGCGCATTCGGCGCCGCGGGATCGGTGGCCGACGCGACCAGGTCCACACGGGACATCGCGTCGGGGTTCCAGGCGCCGAACGTTCCCGCGGCGTGATAGGGGCTGAATACCGGGATACCGTCCACCAGGTAGGCCACCTGGTCCGACGCGCCCCCGCGTACGTGGAGGCCGCTGGGAGACTCCGGCTCGAGCACGACCTCGCCACCCCCCAACGCGCGCAGGAAGTCCGGTTCCATCAGGAGCGGGTGCTGGTACAGCGCATCGTGCGAGATGCTGCGATCGGGGAAGGCCACGTCGCCCGCGCGCTCCAGGCCGCGCACCGGAACGTGCGAGCGCACCTCGATGGGCGGAAGGATGATCGGATCGCACCGCAGCTCGATGTTGATCTCGAGGGTTCCTTCCGAGGGCACCAGGGCCTCGAATTCCCGGTGCTCGTACCCGAGCCGCTGGACTGCGACCCGCCGGGGTCCGGGGAGCGCTCGGATGGTGTAGCGGCCGTCGGTCCCCGTGAACACCGGGTGGTGGAGCCCCGCGAGGGAAACGATGGCGTTGGCGATGGGTGCGCCGCTCTCGGCGTCGCGGACGGATCCGGTGATGGTGATGGTCCCGGCCTGCGTGGTCGCGCCGGCACCGTCACCTGCGGCAAGAAGGACGACGATGATCGGAAGAAGTGCGGCGCCGACGCGGAATGGTATCGTGCTTCCGGGGCGAAGGAGGCATCGGGAACGTCGCATGGAACGCCCTTTTTCTTGACCCTGTCGGCGACTGACCTCTGGTAAGTTTAACGGGCATTGTTGGTCGGGGTCAAGGTGGGGGCGTTGTGACTCCGGTGAGAGGGGTAAGCAAGTGTACCGCGAACCCGATGTTGTGATCGACGCGCGCGGGGAGTTCTGTCCGGTGCCGGTGATTCGAACGGCGGATGCGATGAAGAGACTCGCTCCGGGGGGAACATTGCTCGTCATCGCGGACGACCCCGCAATCGAATTCGACCTTCCGGCGTGGGCGCGGAGCGCGCGGTGCGCGTGCTAACTGGTCGGGCGGGTGGGGAGGGAGTTCCGGTACGAGGTCACGGGCGATCGGAGCGACGAGCAGAGGGAACCGTATGGGCGCTGATTTCGCCAACACCTACGACGACGACGTCCGCGCGAGCGCGTATGCCAGGCTCGAGTACCCCGGAACGTACTACCTGGCGTTCCGGGACCTGCCGGCGATCATCGGCGAGTACGTCCGCGGCCGGACGGCGCTGGACTTCGGGTGCGGCACCGGCCGTTCGACCCGGTTCCTGCGCGCGCTCGGCTTCGACGTCGTGGGCGTGGACATCGCCCGGCACATGCTCGCGCGGGCACGGGAGTTCGACCCGACCGGAGACTACCGTCTCGTGCCCGACGGCGACCTGAGCAGCCTGCCGCGCGACACCTGGGATCTCGTGCTGTCCGCGTTCACCTTCGACAACATTCCCACGATGGACAAGAAGGTCGCGCTCTTCCGTTCGTTGAACGGCGTGCTCAAACCGGGCGGCCGGATCGTGAACCTCGTGTCGTCGCCCGAAATCTACGTCAACGAGTGGGCGTCCTTCTCCACGAAGGATTTCCCCGGAAACCGGAATGCGAAGAGCGGGGACACCGTACAGATTGTCATGCTCGACGTCGAGGACCGCCGTCCGGTCGAGGACATCCTCTGGACGGACGAGTCCTACAGCGAGGTCTATACGCGCGCCGGGCTGGCGCCGATCGCAACCCGCCGGCCCCTGGCGAAGGTGTCCGAGCCGTACGCCTGGGTGAGCGAGACGTCGATCGCTCCCTGGGTGATCTACGTGCTGGCGCGCGGGAACCCGGGCATGAAAGAGTAAACGCATTGGAAAGGCCGCAGTCGGAGGAACTGCATGCACGCAAAGATCAATGGCGGGTCGATTCATTTCAGTGAGGCCGGTGAACCGAAGGGGGCGCCGGTTCTGTTCGTGCACGGGTTTCCGTTCAGCAGTGCCATGTGGGATGCGCAAATGGAGGCGGTCGCCCCCCGGCGGCAGGCCGTCGCCTACGACATCCGCGGGCTCGGCCACAGCGAGGTCGGCGACGGGCAGTACACCATCGAGGGGCACGTGGATGACCTGCTGGGGCTGCTCGACCACCTGGACGTCGAGAAGACCGTCGTGGTCGGGTTGTCGATGGGCGGGTACATCGTGCTCCGGGCGCTGGAGCGCAACCCCGAGCGCTTCCTGGCGGCGGTGCTCTGCGACACGCGCAGCGAAGCGGACGACGACCCGGGCAGGCTCAAACGCTTCGCGGCCGCGGCCGCGGTCAAACGGGACGGAGCCGGCGTCTTCGCCGCGTCGTTCGTTCCGGTGGTGTTTGCGTCCGAATCGCTCGAGACCCGTCCCGAAGCGGTCCAACGCATCACGAACATCATCAGCGCCACGACCCCGCTGGCCATCGCCGGTCATCTCATCGCGATGGCGTGCCGGACCGACACCACCGCCTCACTCTCGTCGATCGCGATTCCCACGCTGATCCTCGTGGGTGAGAAGGACACCCTGACCCCGCCGGACTGCGCCCGGGCCATGCACGAGAAGATACGCGGCTCGGAGCTGCACGTGGTGCCGGGGGCGGGACACTTGAGCAACCTGGAGAACCCGGAGTTCTTCAACGCGCGGTTGCTGGATTTCCTCCAGAGATCCGGCGGCTGACCCATCACCCGGAGGGAGGAAGGAACACAGAATGGCACAACGAAAAAGGCGCGCACGGCGCGACGTTGAGAAGGACTATCCCGCGAAACAGTTTGTCGCCAAGTTGCGACGTCTGGCAGACTGCATTGAGCAGGGCGAACGTTTCCGCATTCAGGTGGCCGGAGAACGGGTTGTTGTTCCGTCAGATGCCGTCATCAACATCGAGCACGAGCGCGGGAAGTCCGGCGAGGAGATCGAGTTTCAGCTCAAGTGGAAACACGACGAGTAGCCGGCGGGACCCATCCTCGGTTTCGTTCTGTCTCCTCAGACAGGAATCTCCTCGCTGCCATCGTGACACATATGGGAAAGGATTTCGTCATGAACATGAAGCCCCTGCCTCTCATTCTTGCGATCGCGGCGTACGTTACCGTCGGCGGGTGTGCGCCCAGATATTCGGTCACGGTCGCGGGCCCGAAGGGACAGTCCGCGGACGCGGAGTTGATCATCCAGGAGTTGGTGGTTCGAAACCTGGTCACGCGTGAGCCAGGGAACGCCACGGTTCTCGTTTCGTTCGGCAAGTCGAGGCTGGACAACGTCGACCCGCCGGAAGGTTTCTTCAAGCGCCTGACGGACACGGGCGTATCGTTGAAGCCGGTGTCACAGCACGACCCGGAATCAAACCCGAACGTGCTGCTTCTCGCGGTCCATCTCACCGAATGGAACGGTGAAACCGCTGCGCGCGTATCCGTGATTCGCTACCGGTTCGGTGTTGGCGCCTCGGATGGCTTCACGGCCCGCGTGGAGTGGACGAAGGGTTCGTGGAGTATCGCCGGTACCACGGGGCACTGGAGCACGTAGTCGCGCGACAGGCGGCGAAGAATGGACGGTGCTCCAGATTTTCAACGCGTGGTCGAGAGGACGTTCTGCCCATGAAGAGCATCGCCGAACCGGCGGTACTGGATCATCTCGTTGAGCGCCTCTGTGCGCTTCGCCCGGACACACCGCGCCGGTGGGGCACCATGACCGCCGCTGAGATGCTGTGCCATCTCGGCGACGCGACGGCATCCGTTCTGAACCGGGGAGCCCGGGAACGCGAGCAGGCCGGCGCGAGCTCTGGCAACAGATCTGTCCTCAGGTGGGTCGCCCTTCGATCACCGCTCCCCTGGCCGCGCGGCAAGATTCGGACGCCGCCCAACGTCGACCCGCACGCCGACGGAACCAGACCCGGCGACTTCGAGACCGACCGACAGCGCGCCGTCAGCGGGCTTCGCGCCTTCGCGGCGGCCCCGTCGGATGCGCTCGCCGCGAGCCACGGTGCGTTCGGGCGAATGACGGCGCAGGACTGGCACCTCTGGGCATACCGGCATACCGACCATCACCTGCGCCAGTTCGGGCTCTGACGTCTCTCCCCGAGGTCACGACCGCAGCGGAAGTGCCGGCGTCATTCGTCGCGGCAGAACAGCTTGATCGCCCCTCCCTGTGGCCGCCGTTCGGCATGGATTTGCTGATTCCGGGATCGTACGAGGGCGCTATAATGACGGCATCGCCCGGTTGGAGTGCCGCCGGAGCGGGAGGAACATCATGATGCAAAGAGCCTACATCGGAATCTGCGCGGTCATCTTCCTCGTGATCGCGACAGCCCACCTGAGTCGTCTGATCGCCGGCTGGGAGATGGTGCTCGCGGGCTGGGTGGTGCCGCACTGGATCTCGATTCCCGGCCTGATCGCAACGGGTGGTCTGTCCCTGTGGGGGTTCATCCTCGCATCGCGGAGCGGCACCCGGCGCACGTACCACATGTAAGGAATGAAGCGGATATGCTCGAACTCCGAAGAAAGGGTCGATTCTCGAACGATTACA
>CAZPUV010000212.1:0-5040 GCA_964589805.1 uncultured bacterium
AACACCTCCACCATGGTGGGTGGAAACGGCTCATCTTCGTTCCTCCCGAACAGGGATCTTCCCGAACATCCGGTACAACACCGGCATCACCACCAGCGTGGCAATCGTCGAGGTGAGCACGCCCGCGATGACGACCGTCGCCAGCGGTCGCTGCACCTCGGCCCCGACCCCGGTGTTCAGCGCCATGGGCACGAAGCCGAAACTCGCGACCGCCGCGGTCATCAGAACGGGTCGCAGGCGCGTCTCCGCCGCCTCGCGGATCGCATCGGAAAGAGGCGTGCCGGCATCGGCGACCTGCCGGATGCGCGACACGAGCACGAGCTGTCCGAGCACCGCCACGCCGAAGAGTGCCACGAATCCCACCCCGGCCGAAATCGTGAACGGGAGCCCGCGCAGCCACAGGCCGAGCACGCCGCCGACCGCCGCGAACGGAACCCCGGTGAAGACCAGCGCCGCATCGCGCACCGTCCCGAAGGTGAGATACAGGAGGAAGAAGATCAGCAGCAACGCGATCGGCACGATCATCATGAGGCGCGCGCGCGCACGTTGCAGATGTTCGAACTGGCCGCCGTAGCGGACGAAATAACCGGCGGGCAGCGCGACCTCGTGTTTGACCGCCGACCGGACCTCCTCGACGAACGAGCCGACGTCGCGACCCCGCACGTTGGCCTGGACGACCACCCGGCGCTTGGCCCACTCGCGGTTGACGGCGGACGGCCCCTCGACCACGCGGATCGTGGCGAGCCGCGAGAGCGGCAGGCGCTCCCCGGTCGCGGTCGTGACGAGGATGCGGCCCAGCTCGTCGGGGTTGTCCCGGTATCGATCGGAGAGACGCATGGCGAGTGTGTGTCGCATCTGACCGTCCACGATCTCGCCTACCGGGTGCACGCCGATCGCCTCGACCATCTCGAGCACATGCGCCACGGGAACACCGTGGCGGGCCACGGCGTCGCGATCGACCTCGATCTCGAGGACCGGAAGCCCGGTGAGCTGCTCGACCGTGACGTCGGCGGCCCCGGGAACCGACTCGATCACGCGCCGGACCTCGTCGGCGGCGATCTTGAGGACGTCGAAATCGTCCCCGAATATCTTCACACCGACATCGGCGCGGATTCCCGCGATCATCTCGTTCATGCGCATCTCGATGGGCTGGGTGAAGATGACGCGCATCCCCGGAAAACCTTCCAGCGCGTCGCTCATTCTCTCGACGAGCTCCTGCTGGGTGCGCGCGCGCTTCCAGTCGCGACGCGGTGCGAGCGTCATGAAGACGTCCGACACCTCGAAACCCATGGGATCGGTGGCCACCTCCGCGGTTCCCGTCCGCGTCCAGATGTGGTCGATCTCGTCGGGAAACTCCTGGAGAAGGTGCCGCTCGATCTGGTCTCCGTAGCGGACGGATTCGGTGAGCGAGACGCCGGCGAGCCGCACGGTATTGCCCACGATGGCCATCTCGCCCAGCCGGGGGATGAATTCGGTTCCGATGCGCGTGGACAGGGCGACGGCACCGGCGAGCACCCCGATCGCCACCGCCACGACGACGCGCGAGCGGCGCATGGCCGCGTGGAGGACGGGCCGGTACGCGCGGTGGAGCCAGCGCACGAGGCGCGTCTCCCGGTGTCCGCCCGGCCTCTTCTGCAGCACGAGGCTCGCGAGCGCCGGCACCAGGGTGAGCGAGAGCACCATCGACGACGCCAGGGCGAAGATCACCGTCGCCGCCATGGGCCGGAACATCTTGCCCTCGATCCCCTCCAGAAAGAGGATGGGCAGGTACACGATCGCGATGATCAACTCGCCGAAGAGCGTCGGACGCCGGACTTCCACCGCGGCGTCGCGCACGATTTCGCGCGCGGGGCGGTCGTCGTCGGAGGCTCCGAGACGGCGCGACGCGTTTTCCACCATGATGACCGAACTGTCGACGATCATGCCGAAGTCGATCGCACCCAGGCTCATCAGACTCCCGGCAATGCCGAAGCGGAGCATGCCGTTGAACGCGAACAGCATGGAAAGCGGGATCGCCGCCGCCACGATGAGCCCGGCCCGCAGGTTGCCGAGAAACGCGAAGAGCACCGCCACCACGAGCAGCGCCCCTTCCAGCAGGTTGTTGCGGACGGTGTGCAGCACCTGATCGACGAGTTTGGTGCGGCTGTACACCGGTTCGACCGTCACTCCGTCCGGAAGGCTCTCCTGCACCTCGGCCAGGCGCGCCTCGAGACGCCGGGTGAGATCGCGGCTGTTCTCGCCCATCAGCATGAACCCGAGCCCGAGCACCACCTCGCCTTCCCCGCCGGCGGTCACCGCGCCGCGCCGGATGCCGTGGTCGTCGCGCACTTCGGCCACGTCGCGCACGCGGATGGGCACACCGTTCTCGGCTGCGACGACGATCGCCTCGATCTCTTCGCGGCTGGTCGCGAGTCCGATGCCCTGCACGAGGCGCGACTCCCCGCCCTGCTCGATGTAACCCCCCGCGGCGTTCGCGTTGTTGCGGCGCAGCGCCTCGGCAAGTTCGTCCAGGGTCAGGCTGTACTTCACCAGCCGGTCGGGGTCGATCACCACGTGGTACTGCTTCTCGAAGCCGCCCCACGTGTTGATCTCGGCGACACCGGGAACCTGCATCATCTGCGGGCGGATCACCCAGTGGTGCAGTGTCCGCAGTTCCGTCGGGGACAACCGCTCGCTCCGTACGAGGTACTGAAAGACCTCACCCAGTCCGGTGGAAACGGGACCCAGCGCAGGTCGATCGACCCCCTCGGGGAGTTCGACCGAGTGCACGCGCTCCATGACCACCTGGCGCGCGAGGTACACGTCCACGCCGTCGTCGAAGACCGCCGTGATCTGGGAGAAGCCGAAGCGGGACAGCGACCTCACTTCCTTGAGGCCGGGCATCCCGCCGATCGCCTGTTCGAGCAGAAACGTGATGCGGCGCTCCACCTCGAGCGGCGAGAGAGCCGGGGCGGTTGTATTGACCGTCAACTGCTCGGTTGTCGTGTCTGGGAACGCTTCGAAGGTAAGTTCGTTACACGACGCCACGCCCGCGATCGCCAGGAGTGCGGTCACGAGGATGACGACCGCCCGGTTGCGCAGGGAGAAATCGATGACGGCATTGAGCATTGCTAGCGCTCCCCGCCCTTCGTGACCTCGCAGCAGCCGGCACCGATGCTCTCGCGCGACAGCTCCGTCCTGAGCAGATACGCGCCGTCGGTCACCACCTCGTCACCGATGCGCACGTTTCCCGCCACCTGGACCATCCCCACCCCCCGCCGTATCGCCGTGACCGACCGCGGCTCGTAGACACCCGCCCCCGTGCGCACGAACACCACGGAGTCGTCGGCCAGACGCTGTACGGCGCCGGCCGGCACGGCCACCGCGTCCTCGAGCGGCGCTGTCTCCAGCACGGCTGTCGCGAATTGCTGCGCACGCAGCATCCCGCCCTGGTTGGGAATCTCCGCTCGCGCGTCTACCGTGCGCGTCTTCGGATCCACCTCGGCGGCGATCCACGTGATCTTCCCCGTGAATCTTCGGTCGGGAATGCCGTCCACGGCCACCGTCACGGGCTGGCCGAGACGGACGAAGGCGGCGTCCATTTCCGGCAGCTCGAGCACCGCCCACATGACACGCAGGTCGGCGACCGTCGCCAGGGACGTCTGCTCGTCGGCGAACGTGCCGGTCATGGCCGGCCGGCGCGCGATGACGCCGGCCACGGGCGCTCGCAACGCGTAACGACCGCCGGCGTTTCCACCCCCGGTTTCGATCTGTCCTCCGATGATCCGCACGCTCGCCTCCGCGGCGTCGAGTTCCGCGCGCGCGGTTTCCATTTCCTGTCTCACGAGATCGAGATCGCGCGCCGACACCAGATCCGACGCGCGCAGCTCGGCGTGGCGCTCGTGATCCGCGCGCGCGACTTCGAGCCTCTGCCGCGCGGCGAGAACGCGCGCCTGGAGGTCGCCGACCTGCGGGCTCTCGATCACGAACAGCGGATCCCCCGCTTCGACGCGCTCACCCAGGTCGACGAGCACCTCGCGGATCACCCCCGGAAACGGGGCCCGGATGTCGGCGGCGCGGTTGCGGTCGAAGTCGATGCGCGCGGCACACTCGACCCCGGCCGCCATCTCGGCCCGGTCCGCGCGCGCCACGCGGATGCCCGCGGCGCGCTCGATGTCCGGCGAACGGAAGCGAATCCGCGTCCCCGGGGCGATGAGGGCCTCGGGCGCCGCGCCCGCGCGCGGCTGCCCGGGATTGCACGTTGGACAAACTGATTCCGGGAGACCGTGCTCCGCGCACCAGTCGCCGGCTTCCTTGAATTTCGGGATGAGCTCCGGATTGCAGAGGGTGCACATCGACTCGGGAACCCCGTGTCCGGCGCACCAGTCCGCGACCTCGACCCCCTGGCTCGTGTCCGCGGGACTCGACTGGGTCCCGCGCGGACTCGAGCGGTCGCCGCCGCACCCGCTCGAAACGAGCAGGAACAGCGCCGCGACGGGCAGAAGCGCCCGGACGTCACGCATGAATGGTTTCACGATCGAACTCCTCGATTGAAATCGACACGAACCGCCGGCGTGGCGCGCGCGTCGCGGCCCCGCTCGATGGCGGCTATGAATTCAGGAAAGACGCAGGAAGCGTCAGCAGGACGCCGGACGGGGAGGATGGAAGATACTGAAGAGCAACCGGGACGCGGGGCGATCCGCCAGCGGGCGGATCATCACGTCGACCGGGCGCGAGGGTTCGATCGCCGGAGGAATCGAGAAGACGGGCGCGGACGATCCCGGGCAGCAGACGCACTCGGCGCAGCCCGGCGGGCATTCTTCGCCCGATTCTTCCCCGGGGCACGGATCGTCGCAGCAGTCATTCCCGGCCGGGGCCGACGCCTGCGCGACCCCGCTCGAGTACGAATCGTCGGGGCACGCCAGGGGCGCGGACTGGAACGCCGCGGCCGTCACGAGCGCCGCGAACAGCACGAGAATGCCGTGGGTGCGGCTCATCATCCGGCGGCCTGAACGAGGGTGAGGTCCGTCATGGACAACGAGCATAACCCGGATCCGGGTC
>CAZPUV010000213.1:0-569 GCA_964589805.1 uncultured bacterium
GTTCGAGTCCATCAATCGAATCGTGGATACGTTCCCTCCGTCGCAGCAGAACCAGGTGCGCGCGCAGCTGGCGTTCGTGCTGGAGGGCGTGCTCGCGCAGCAGCTCGTGCCGCGCATGCGCGGCCGGGGACGCGTGTTGGTGACCGAGGTCATGGTCTGCACGCCGGCCATCCGGGCGGTCATCCGCGACGACAAGGTCCATCAGATTTACGGGCTCATGCAGGCCGGGCAGAAGCACGGCATGCAGACCATGAACCAGGCGCTCTTCAACGCGGTCGTGACCAAGGAGATCGGCCTCGAAGAGGCGCTTCGGCGCAGCTCGGACCCGCAGGAGCTGTCCCAGATGATGGGACAGCCGGCGGGCGTTCGCTAAGCGCGGCCAGCAAGGGGGTCTGAAGAATGGCAACCACATATGTTTGGAAGGGACGCAGCCCGAATGGTGAGCTGCTCGCCGGCGAATACGCCACGGACAGCAAGGACGAGCTCGTCAACTATCTCCGGAAGCGGAAGATCATCATCACGTCGGTTCGGGAGAAGACGAGCCGGCTCAACATCACGCTGCCCGGGAA
>CAZPUV010000213.1:579-1047 GCA_964589805.1 uncultured bacterium
GGGAAGACCCGGGTAAGCGTGAAGGACATCGGGGTATTCACGCGACAGTTCGCCACGATGATCAACGCGGGTCTGCCGATGGTGCAGTGCCTGGACATCCTGGCGCAACAGACCGAGAAGGAGCCGCTTCGCGACGCGGTATCAAGGGTCATGACGGACGTCGAGGGTGGTTCCACCCTGGCAGAAGGAATGGCCAGGCATCCGAAGATATTCAGCACGCTGTACGTCAACATGGTGGAGGCGGGTGAAGCCGGCGGTATTCTGGACGTGATCCTGACCCGTCTGGCGACGTTCCTCGAGAAGCTCGATGCCCTCCAGCGCAAGGTGAAGAGCGCGCTCACGTATCCGACCGTGGTGGGCGTCGTGGCCCTTGCGGCGACGGCGTTCATGCTCATCTTCATCATCCCGACCTTTGCCAAGATGTTCACCGACTTCGGCGGGGAGCTTCCGCTTCCCACCAAGATCGTG
>CAZPUV010000213.1:1057-5025 GCA_964589805.1 uncultured bacterium
GGGCCCTGGGGGGTCGGGGTTCATGGCCCTCTTCCACCTCCCGCCCCTCGCCAATCTTGTCACCGGCCTAGGGCGGGGAGCTTCCGCTTCCCACCAAGATCGTGATCATGCTGTCCGACTTCCTGCGCAACTTCTGGTGGGCGCTCGCGGGCGGAGCGGTGGCGATAGTGATCGGCCTCCAGCGCTACTACAAGACGGACAGCGGCCGTCTCGTCATCGACCGCTTCCTGCTGCGCATACCCGTGCTGGGTACGGTCATTCGCAAGGGCTCCGTGGCGCGCTTTACCCGCACGCTCGGAACGTTGATCTCGAGCGGTGTGCCGATTCTCTCCGGACTGGAGATCACGGCGCGGACCGCCGGGAACCGCGTGGTCGAGAATGCGGTCCTGTCCACCAGAGACAGCATCAGCCAGGGCAACACGATCGCCGACCCGCTGAAGGCGTGCGGTGTATTCCCGCCCATGGTGACGCAGATGATATCGGTGGGCGAACAGACCGGGGCATTGGACGAGATGCTCGACAAGATCGCGAACTTCTACGACGACGAGGTGGACACGGCGGTGGACGCGCTGACGTCCGTCATCGAACCGGTCATGATCGTCGTCATGGGAACCGTCGTCGGTGGAATGCTCATCGCGATGTACCTCCCGATGTTCAAGCTCGTGACCCTGGTCGGCAACGGTTAGGCGAAGGTCTGCATTGGACGTGGCGCGGATCAAGGGTGCATCGGCCGCCGGCGAGCAGCACAGCTTCGAGCGCTTCCTGATCCTGCGCGCGATCGTGGCGGCGCTGGTGGTCGGCGCCGGAGTGACGATCGTCGAGCTGACGACCAACGCGTTCGAAGTCGGGCCGCTGTACATGCTGCTGGGGCTGAGTGTGGTGGTGGGTGCGGTGGCGTTCGGCCTCGGACGGGCGGGGTTGTCGCGCCGGCAGATCGCGTGGAGTGTGCTGATCACGGACGTGGCGCTGTGTGCGGGGATCATGCACTACAGCGGCGGTGTCGAAGGACAATTCACGACCGTGTTCTGCCTCGCCATCGCCGCGGGCGCGTTTCTCCTCGCGATGAGGGGCGGAGTCGTCATCGGGCTGCTCTCGTCGGTATGTTTCGTGGCGTTCCAGGCCCTCGAGGTGAAGGGTGTGATGTCGCCGCCGGGACAGGAAGCACTGGCCCGCGCGTCGACCAGCGGGCTCATCGACGCGTACATGCACGTGTCCATCTTTCTGCTGGTCGGAACCGTGGGGGGCTACCTCGCTGAGCGCATCAAGATGAAGGGCCGGGCCCTTCAACACGCGGAAACGGCGCTGGAGCAGCTGCGGGTCGACACGAACTACATACTGGAGAACATGAGCAGCGGCGTACTGGTGGTGGACGACAACGGTCTCGTCGTCACCATGAACGCGGCCGCCGAGCAGATACTGGAAATCGACAAGGCCGCGGTGCTCGCGAAGCATATCGAGAAATCGCTGGCGGAACGGCTCCCGGACCTGGCGCACGAGCTGGCGCTCTCGCTGACGTCGGACCGGGGCAAGCGGAGGCACGAGATCTCGACGCACACGAAGTCGGGACACGACCGCCCGCTGGGCATAAGCATATCGCACCTGCGGGACGGGGCGGGGCAGCGCCGGGGTCTCATAGCGGTGTTTCAGGATCTGACCGAGGTCCAGGAAATGCGCGAACGGGTCCGCAAGGCGGATCGCCTGGCCGCGATCGGGGAGCTCTCCGCGGGCATCGCGCACGAGCTTCGCAACCCGCTGGCGTCGATATCGGGGTCGATCGAGATGCTCTACCAGGAACTGGAGCTGGACGGGGAGAACCGGCTGATGGAACTGATCATGCGCGAATCGGATCGTCTCGACCGGATCATCTCCGACTTCCTCGAGTTCGCCCGGTTGCGCACGCCCAGACGGTTTCCGTCGCGCGTGGACCGGAGTCTGCAGGAAACGGTGACGCTGCTGGAGAAGAACACCGAGAAGAGCGGCGGCATAAGCGTGCGCATCGAGTGCGCGGACAATCTGCCGGTCGTGTACATGGACGATGAACAGATGCGGCAGGTGTTCATGAATCTCGCCGTCAATGCCTGCGAGGCGATGCCCGACGGCGGAACGCTGGAGATCGTCGTGCGGCCCGGCGAGTCCGAGACCATCGGCGTCGAGTTCCGCGACAACGGGCGCGGCATCGATCCGGAGTGCATCGGGCGGTTCTTCGAACCGTTCTTTACGACTAAGGAAGGGGGCACGGGGCTCGGCCTGGCGATCGCGAACAAGATCGTCGTCGCCCACGGGGGCACGATCAGATTCCGAAATCGCGAGCAGGGTGGCGCCGTGTTCACGATCACGCTGCCGGTGGCAACGCCGGGGCGAGTGCGGGTGGAAGAGGAAGTCGCGGCAGCGGCCGTGCAGTAGGTACCAATGGCCCGACGAGAAAGGGAAGTTCGCATGGCAGGAGAACGCATTCTTGTGGTGGACGACGAGAAGAGCATGTGCCAGTTCCTCTCGATCATGCTTCGGAAGGAAGGCTATGAGATCACCGCGGTGAACTCAGGCAAGAAGGCAATCGAGGAGATCGCGGCCAGCCGCTACGACGTGGTGCTGACGGATATCAAGATGGCCGGCATGGACGGGATCGAGGTGCTGCGCGAGATCAAACGCGTGGATCCGACGATGCCCGTTGTCATAATGACGGCGTACGCGTCCCAGAAGACGGCGATCGAAGCCGTGAACCAGGGCGCCTTCCACTATCTGATCAAGCACGCGAAGAACGAGGAGATCAAGATGGTGGTGCGGAACGCGCTGGACATGAAGCGCGTGCGCACTGAGAACGTCATGCTCAAGAAGCAGCTGAAGAAGACCGCGGATCTGCGCACCAGAATCGGCAAGAGCGACGAGATGCAGAAGATCTTCAACCTCGTCGACAAGGTCGCCGACACGGATTCGACCATTCTCATCTACGGCGAGAGCGGGACGGGCAAGGAGCTCATCGCACGGGCGATACACTTCCGGTCGTCGCGCGCGAACGGACCGTTCGTCAGCATCAACTGCGGCGCGCTGCCGGAGAGCCTGCTCGAGAGCGAGCTCTTCGGTCACGTCAAGGGCTCGTTCACCGGTGCCATCCGGGACAAGGAGGGGCTGTTCAAGGTGGCCCAGGGCGGCACGTTCTTCCTCGACGAAATCGGGGAGACGTCGCCCACCATTCAGGTGAAGCTGCTCCGCGTCCTGCAGGAGCGGGAGGTGATTCCGGTCGGCGGGACCAATCCCATCCAGGTGGATGTGCGGCTCGTGGCGGCCACCAACGCCGACCTCGAGAAGGCGATCAAGCAGGAGAAGTTCCGGGCGGACCTGTACTACCGCCTGAACGTCATACCCGTGCACCTGCCGCCGCTGCGGCGGCGCCGGGACGACATTCCCCTCATCGTCCAGCACTTCCTGCGGAAGTACAACGAAGACCTCCCGGAGGCCCGCCAGAAGGGCATCACCCGGGAGGCGATGGAGATTCTTGTCGCCTACGACTGGCCGGGGAATGTCCGCGAATTGGAGAACGTGGTGGAGCGGGCGCTGATCCTCGAGGAGAGCGACGAGATAACCGCCGCCTCGCTGCCGGAGAAGATCTGCCAGAAGGAGTCCCGGTCGGATTCGCTCATCACGGAGCGCGCGCAGGTGACGCTCGACGAGCTGGAGAAGGAGTACCTGATCAAGGTGCTCAACGACACCAACTGGCAGAAGAAGCGGGCCAGCCAGATCCTGGGGATCAACGCGTCGACCCTGTACCGGAAGATCCAGCGCTACGGCCTGGACAAGGAGATGGAGAAGGTCCTGGCCGACGCGGAATGACCCGGTTCGGCAAACTGCACTTTGCGTCACGTGTGCGCCCGGCGCCGCGAGACCGGCGGTCGGCCGCCACTCCCGGGAAGCCGGGGCGACGGGATAACCTTCGAGGAAACAACTGGATACGCGGACTGAATCGGTGAATT
>CAZPUV010000214.1:0-5013 GCA_964589805.1 uncultured bacterium
GTCGGTGGTGGTATCGGACGAGAACGAGAACATCAAGATGCCGATCAACGAGCCCGCGAAGGGTATGAAGAAATCGCAGATCGAGGAGTACGTGGAGTTCAACTCGGGCGCGGGTGTGCAGCACATCGCCATGGCCACCAATGACATCTCGGCCACCGTGAAGAAGCTCGTCGCGAACGGTACGGACTTCCTCTACGTGCCCGACACCTACTACGACACGCTCAAGGAACGTGTGGGCAAGATCGACGAGGACATCGAGGCGCTGCGCAAGCTGGGGATCCTCGTGGACCGCGACGACCGCGGCTACCTGCTCCAGCTCTTCACCAAGCCGGTGCAGGACCGTCCGACGCTGTTCTTCGAACTGATCCAGCGCAAGCAGGCACGCTCGTTCGGAAAGGGCAACTTCAAGGCCCTCTTCGAGTCCATCGAGCGCGAGCAGGAACGCCGCGGAACGCTGTAGAGCAAGCAAGGAGAGAAGGCCGTATGCCAGTCTACATTCAGCGGGGGAAGATCCCGAAGCACCGGCACGTACAGTTCCGCAAGCCCGACGGATCGCATCATTACGAGGAACACATCAGCCGTCTGGGATTCTCGGACATCTACTCGAACGTCTACCACCTGCACATGCCCACGCGTGTCGCGAAGGTGGGGAAGTTCCATCCGGTCAAACTCGAAGCGCTGGAAGGCGAGCACCGCCACCGGCACCTGAAGACGTTCGAGTTGAAGCCGGAAGGCAACTGGCTCACGGGGCGCCGGCCGCTCATGTTCAACAACGAGATCATCATGGGTACCGCGAGCCCGAAGAAGGGCGGCGTGGACTACTTCTACAAGAACGCCACCTGCGACGAGGTGCTCTTCATCCACCGGGGAAGCGGCCTGGTGGAGAGCATGTTCGGGAACCTGGCGTTCGGCGAGGGCGACTACATCGTCGTCCCGCGCGGAGTGATCTACAAGTGCAGGTTCGACACGGATGAAAACCGTGTGTTCTGGGCGGAGTCGTACGGCCCGGTGGACTGGCCCAAGCAGTATCGCAACCAGTACGGCCAGCTTCTTGAAGATGCGCCGTACTGCGAGCGCGACATCCGGCTCCCGGAGTTCATCGCGCCCGTCGACAAGACCGGCGAGTTCCCGATCCAAATCCGGCTCCAGGACGGCATCCAGGAATACCAGTGGGGGCAGCACCCGTTCGATCTCGTGGGTTACGACGGCCACTACTACCCGTGGATCTTCAACATCCGCGACTACATGCCCAAGGTGGGCCGCGTGCACCTGCCGCCGCCGTCGCACCTCACGTTCACCGGGCCGGGTTATGTCATGTGTTCCTTCTGCCCGCGGCCGTTCGACTTCGACGAGAACGCCGTGCCGGTTCCGTACGCGCATTCCAACGTGGACAGCGACGAGGTTCTCTACTACGTGGAAGGGAACTTCATGAGCCGGAAGGGCATCGAGATGGGATCGATCACGCTGCACCCGTACGGCATCCCGCACGGTCCGCAGCCGGGACTGCTGGAGAAGTCGTTGAGCGCGAAGGAAACGAGGGAGCTGGCCGTGATGGTGGACACGTTCCGCCCGCTCAAGGTGACGAAGCTCTGCGACAAGATCGACGATCCGGAGTATCCGTACAGCTGGCAGTACTGACCGGGCGCGCTCAATGATTCTCGATCCCGCCCAGATGCATCGCACGGAGTTCTACCCGTGGATGATCCGCTGCATCGTCCCGCGTCCGATCGCGTGGGTATCCACGATCTCGCCGGAGGGCGTGCACAATCTCGCACCCTTCTCGTTCTTCACCGCCATTTCAACCGAGCCGCCCACGCTGTGCTTCGCGCCGGGGCGTCTTTCGGGAACGGGGGGCAAGAAGGGAACCCTCCTCAACATCGAGACGACGGGGGATTTCGTGGTGAACGTCGTGCCGGAACACCTGGCGGAGCGCATGAACGAGACCGCCACGGATTTCCCGCACGGGGTGAGCGAGTTCGAGAAGGCCGGGTTGACGCCCTCGCCCGCGGAGCGCGTGAAGGCGCCGCGCGTGAAGGAATCCCCGGTTCACTTCGAGTGCGAGCGCTACCAGATCGTGGAGATCGGCCCCGACGGTCCCGGGGGCGGGTCGCTCGTGATCGGGAAGATCCTGCTCCTGCACGTGGACGACAGCGTCCTTACCGACGGCAAGGTCGACTACGAACGGTTCCATCCGGTGGGGCGTCTGGGTGGCATGGAGTACGCGCGTATCCGCGATCGCTTCTCCATGGCGCGGAAGAAATACACGCCCGACCCGTGATCCGCGCGCCGCGCACGTCGCACTCGCTCGCCGTCGCCCTGGTTCCGGCGGTGCTCGCGGCGTTCGCCGCGTGCGATGGTCCGAACCGGGTGTCGGGTCCCGCGCCCCCGCCGCACCCGCCCTGCCCCTCCTTCGAGGACTTCCTGCACACCGCCGCCATCGGGCGTCCGCCCGGCTTTACGAGCGGCGCGGCCGTTTCGGGCGACTTCCTCTATGCGGCATCTGGTGCCGATGGCGTCCACATCATGGACATCTCCGACCCTGCCAACGTCACCGTGGTTCGCACACTCGCCGTGTCCGACGCGCGCGCGCTGGACGTCGACGGGACCCTGCTGTATGTCGCGGCCGGCCATGGCGGACTGGTCATTGCAGACGTTTCGATTCCGTCGGGTGCTTCGGTGATCGCCACGGTGGACATGCCAGGTCGCGCGGCGGACGTGGATGCGGTGGGGACGCGTGCGTACGTCGCCAACGTCGACATCGGCATGGTGATCGTGGACGCGTCGTCATCCTCATCGCCCGTGATTCTCGGCATCGACAACACACCCGGGAAAGCCGTGGGTGTCGCCGCGCGCGAGCCGCTCGCCTTCGTCGCCGACGAAACCAACGGCCTGCGCATCGTGAACGTGTTCGACCCCGCCGCACCGTTCGTCCTCAAGACCGTGGCCGTTCCCGGTGCCGCACTGGCGGCGGCCACCGCGGGCAATCTCGTGCTCGTGGCCGCGCGCGAAGGGGGATTGCAGATCGTGGACGCGTCTGTCCCGGCCGACGCGAAACTGGTGGGCTCTCTGGCGACGCCGCGCGCGGTGCACTCGGTGGCGGTTTCCGGCGCGATCGCGTTCCTGGCGGAAGGGTCGGGCGGGATCGAGGTGGCCGATTTCTCAGCGCCCGCATCGCCGCGACGCCTGCAGGCCCTGGGAACCGCGGGCAGCGCATGGGACGTCGCGGTGAATGGCGGCCGGCTCGCCGTCGCGGACGACAACGCCGGCGCGCGCGTGATCGACATCACCACACCCGTCTCACCCGCGGTGGATCGACTGCTGACAGGGGGTGATTTCCGTTCCGTCGCTACCCTGGGGGACCTGCTGGTCGTGTCGGATGCGTCGTTCGGACTGCGCGTGTTCGATACCGCCACACGCACGGTGACCGGCGAACTCGGGCTCGCCGGCGAGGTGACCGACGCCGTGGTGGTGGATTCGCTCGCCTACGTGATCGCCGACGGCACCGTGAGCGAAGTCGACCTCCGCGATCCGGACGAACCCGCCCTGCTCCGGGCGATTCCCGGCGAGCCGGTGGATGCCGTGGCGGTCAAGGGTGAGTTCATCTACCAGCTCGCCAGCAGCGGGACGCTGGTCGAACGCCGGCTGGACGGAACCGGGATCCCGCGCGTCTTCTCCGCATTCGACGCGTTCTTTCCCTCGCTCACCATCGAGGATCCGTACATCTACCTGTCCGACCGGAGGGGAAACGTGTGGATCGTCGTGAGGTCCACGATGAAGCTCGCGTCGCTCCTGCCCATGGGAGCCTCCACGGAGCGGGTGCTCTTCCGGCGCGAGGACGTGCCGTTCGCTCCGCCGATCGTGCGCGGGTGGGTGGCGCAATCCGGCCTCGTCAACGGACAGGCCGCGATCGAGGTCTACGACTTCGCGAACATCTTCTTCCCGCAACTCGTGCGCACGATTCCATGCGCGGGGACCGCGCTGGACGTGGCGTTCGCGGGAACGCGCTTGATCGTGGCCGAAGGCGACGACGGGTGCGAGATCTTTGAATTCGCGGCCGACGGATCGGCGCGCCCCGTCGGCTATCTACCCGAGCCGGCGCTGCGCGTGGCAGCGCTCGGAAACCGCTTCGCCGTGGCGGCGGGCAGCGCCGGGCTCATCCTGGTGGAGTTCTCCGGCTGCCTGGCCGCACGCTGAACCTGTTTGGGTACAACACGTTGCAAGGGTCGCGCGCGCGTGGTATCGTAGGAGCATCTTTAATTAAGGAGGAAATGTGCGTTTCGATCCCAGCAAATTCCGGCAGTCCATCTCACACGGCACGGGCAACGTTGCCTGGTACAGTCTTCCGAAACTCGCGAAGGAACACGGCGGTGACCTCGAGCGTCTCCCGTATTCCGTCCGCGTGCTCCTCGAGAGCGCGCTGCGAAACAACGACAACTTCAAGGTGACCGACGACGACGTGGACCGACTGCTCCACTGGAGCCCGAAGTCCGCCGGCGACACCGAGATCGCGTTCAAGCCCGCGCGCGTCATCCTGCAGGACTTCACCGGCGTGCCGGCCATTGTCGATCTGGCCGCGATGCGCGCAGCGATGAAACGCATGGGCAAGGACTTCACGAAGATCAATCCGCTCGTGCCGTGCGACCTCGTGGTCGACCACTCCGTTCAGGTGGACGCGTGGGCGTCGCCCGACGCACTCCGTATCAACGCATCGCTCGAGTTCCAGCGTAACCGCGAGCGCTACGAGTTCCTCAAGTGGGGGCAGAAGGCGTTCCGGAACTTCCGCGTCGTGCCGCCCGCGACGGGGATCGTGCACCAGGTGAACCTCGAGTACCTCGCGCGCGGCGTGTTCGTGGAGAACGGCGTGGCCTACCCCGACAGCCTCGTCGGCACCGACAGCCACACCACGATGATCAACGGTCTTGGCGTCGTCGGCTGGGGTGTGGGTGGTATCGAGGCGGAGGCCGTGATGCTCGGCGAGCCGATCAACATGGTCATGCCGCACGTGGTTGGATT